>CAZOSH010000021.1:0-628 GCA_964582395.1 uncultured Oscillospiraceae bacterium
ATATGGGACAGCGTGGGTGTGGATTACCTGCTGTCAATGGGCTATACTCCAAAGGACGGACTGAAAGAAAACTTCAAGAATATGAGTATGATCCAAGCGGGAGAATATCTGAAAAGTGAATACTTTATTCCTCTTTCTGCGCAGGAGATCGTGGACGGAGTAAACGCCTTGACCGAAGATTTTTATATCAACCGTGTTCAGCTTAAAGACGGCGCAAAAGAACTGTTGGAATATCTCAGCGCAAGGGGAGTAAAAATGTGCGTTGCCACCGCAACCGACGGATATTTGGTTGAAGCGGCGCTTGAGCGGTGCGGAGTGAAAGGGTATTTTTCAAAGATATTTACCTGCACTGATGTAGGCCACGGCAAGGATGAGCCTGTCATGTTCAGAAAAGCAATGGAGTTTTTAGGCACAGACCGTAGCAGTACCGTAGTATTTGAAGATGCACTTTACGCAATAAGGACTGCGAAAGGGGACGGATTTACCGTGGCGGCGGTTTTTGATGCTTATGAGAAAGATCAGGAAAGCGTAAAGGCCCTTGCGGATGTATATTTGCAGGATCATACCCGGTTGGAGCAATTGCAGAAGATAGGTATATAAAGCGTATCATCAAAGGAGAATAAAGGAT
>CAZOSH010000021.1:638-11272 GCA_964582395.1 uncultured Oscillospiraceae bacterium
GACTGCAGTGGAGGCGCCGGTATTCAGGCAGATCTGAAAACAATGACCATGAATGGGGTTTATGCTATGTCTGTCATTACGGCATTGACAGCCCAAAACACAATGAGTGTGAGGGCTGTTCAAGAAGTAACACCCGATTTTTTGGCGCAGCAGCTCGATGCCGTGTTTGAGGATATTTATCCCGATTCGGTCAAGATAGGTATGGTTTCGTCAAGTGAGCTGATAAATGTCATAGCGGACAGATTAAGTTTCCATAAAGCAAAAAATATCGTCGTCGATCCCGTTATGGTTGCCACCAGCGGCTCACGGCTTATGCAGAGTGAGGCAGTGGCGGTATTGAAAAGAAGATTGTTGACCTTGTCAACCATTGTGACTCCCAATATTCCCGAAGCGGAAGTGCTAAGCGGGACAGATATTAAAAATGCCGATGATATGCAAAATGCGGTAAGAATAATAGGGGATAGCTGCAACTGTGCTGTACTGCTCAAGGGCGGACACAGTATAAACGATGCAAATGACCTCTTATATTCAGGCGGAGAGTACTGTTGGTTTGAGGGTAAGCACATTGATAACCCCAATACCCACGGAACGGGTTGCACTCTGTCATCTGCCATTTCCGCAAACCTTGCAAAGGGATATGACCTTACGAAGTCGGTGCAAATAGCCAAGGACTATATTTCGGGCGCGCTGTCAGCACAGCTTGATTTAGGAAAGGGAAGCGGTCCGCTTATGCACAATTTTGATCTATCGGGTGAGTTTGCAGAGGAGGCATAGAAATGGGAAGGTGCGTAATAATAGGCGGCGCTGATATAGGAAACTATGAATATATCAAAGGTTGCATAAAAACCGATGATTTTGCTATCTATTGTGACAGCGGGCTTAAACATATGGAAGGACTTGGAGTCGAGCCAAGCCTTATAGTGGGAGATTTTGACTCCTTTGAAGACCCGCATCTTGATGTTGAGACCATTGTGTTGCCTTGCGAAAAGGATGATACCGACACCGTATACGGTGTTCGGGAAGGAATAAAGCGCGGGTTTGATGATTTTTTGATCGTCGGCGCAGTGGGTGCAAGGCTTGACCATACATTGGGAAATCTGTATATCCTGTCTATGCTTGAGTCCTTGGGCAAAAAAGGGAAGATAATTGATGATTATTCCGAAATGGAATTGCTGACCGATGAGATCGGCAAAATTGATGATTCGTTTTCGTTCTTTTCTCTTGTTAATATAACGGGAAAGGCAAAAGGGATCACAATAAAAAACGCAAAATACCCCTTGGAAAATGCAGAGATAACCTGCAATTATCAGTATGGGATCAGCAACGAAGTGCTTCCCGGTAAGACCTCCGAGGTCGGCCTGAAAGAAGGCGGGCTGTTGCTTATAAAAGTATTTTAATAAAACCTTCCGAACCTTAGAGGTTCGGAAGGTTTTTTATCATTTCAGGCAAGATTTTACATTAAGTTAACTGCATATTCATTATTATTATGTTATAATCAATATGTTGTGAGTCTGTAAAGGAGGAATAGGGTTGATAAAGAAACTTCTATCCTGTGTGCGGCAGTATAAAAAGCAATCTATACTTGCCCCCATTTATGTATCCCTTGAAGTGGTTATGGAAGTCATCATTCCTTTGCTTATGGCAAAACTGATCGACGACGGACTTGAAAAGGGAGATCTGAGCTATGTTTTTATAGTGGGCGGAATACTTGTGGTATGTACCGTTGTATCACTGCTTTTCGGTGTGCTTTCGGGCAGCTGTGCGGCAGAGGCATCGGCGGGCTTTGCAAAAAATCTGCGCCATGATATGTTTAAAAAGATACAGACCTACTCTTTTTCCAATATCGACCGCTTTTCAACGGCAGGCTTGGTCACCCGACTTACCACCGACACCACCAATCTGCAGAACGCATATCAGATGATAATTCGCACCGCGGTGCGCAGTCCCTTTATGCTGATCTTCTCATTGGCTATGGCGTTTTCCATCAACGGAAAGCTGGCTTGGGTATTTTTGGCAACGGTGCCAATTTTGGGAATTGGGCTTTTTCTCATTATGAGTAAGGCGCACCCCACCTTTAAGCGCGTATTCAAGACCTATGACCGACTTAACCGAGTAGTGCAGGAAAACCTGCGCGGTGTCCGTGTTGTGAAGGCATATGTCCGCGGCGAGCACGAAAAGGAAAAGTTCGAAAGCGTATCAAGCAGCATCTATGAGGATTTCAGCTATGCCGAAAAGCTGCTTGCTTTCAATCAGCCCATTATGCAGTTCTGCATGTATGCAAGTATGCTGCTTATATCCTGGCTGGGCGCATTGCTTATCGTTGACGGAAATATGAAGACGGGCGAGCTGATGAGCCTGCTTTCTTATGCAAGTCAGATTCTTATGAGCCTGATGATGCTGTCCATGATCTTTGTTATGATAGTTATGTCCCGCGCCTCTGCCGAGCGTATAGTTGAGGTGCTTGACGAGAAAAGCGAAATAGTTGACCCCGAAAACCCCGTTGATACCGTCAAGGACGGCTCTATCGTCTTTGAAAATGTGTCCTTCAGCTATAGCGGCAAGGGCGGGCGCTTGGCGCTCAGAGATGCAAGCATCCGTATCGAATCGGGAATGACCGTAGGTATTTTAGGCGGTACGGGCAGCGCGAAATCTACCTTTGCACAGCTTGTGCCCCGTCTTTATGACACCACCGAGGGCAGAGTGCTTGTAGGCGGTGTTGATGTGCGGGATTATAAGCTTGATGTGCTTCGTGACAATGTGGCAATGGTACTGCAGAAGAATGTGCTGTTCTCGGGCACTATAAAGGACAATCTCCGTTGGGGAAATAAATACGCCACCGATGAGCAGATGGAGCACGCCTGCAAGCTTGCTCAGGCAGACGGATTTATAAAAAGCTTTCCCGACGGCTATGACACATATATTGAGCAGGGTGGAACCAATGTTTCAGGTGGACAGAAGCAACGTCTGTGCATTGCCCGTGCCTTGCTGAAAAATCCCAAGATCCTGATCTTGGACGATTCCACAAGCGCAGTAGATACTGCGACCGACGGACTTATCCGTAAGGCTTTTGCCGAATATCTGCCTGAGACAACAAAGCTTATTATTGCTCAGCGTGTTTCAAGCGTGGAAAATGCCGACCTTATCATTGTTATGGATAAGGGAAAGATCTCCGCATCGGGCACACACGAGCAATTGCTTGAAACCAGCGAGATATACAGAGAGGTATATGAGACGCAGACGAAGGGAGGCGACGATAATGGCAATGCCTAATCCTTCCCGCGGTCCTATGCGCGGCGGTCCTGCCAATTTGGGCAGACCTATGCAAAAACCCAAGTCTGTAAAAAATACAATAGCCCGCCTTATGTCCTATATTACGGGAGCGCACAAGGCAAGACTGATTGCGGTGCTTGTATTCATCATTATCAATGCCTTGGTGGGCGTTGTGGGCTCTATGTTTATAGAGACACTCATTGATGACTACATCAGCCCCCTGCTTAAAATGGAAAATCCCGTATTTGCGGGGCTTGTAAAAGCCATTGTAATTATGGGTTGCATCTATGTATTGGGCATTGTTGCAAGCTATCTGCAGGCAAGGCTGATGGTGTCGGTATCTCAGGGCGTACTCAAGCAGATCCGCGACGAAATGTTCGGAAAAATGCAATCGCTTCCCATCAAGTATTTTGATATCCACACCTACGGCGATATTATGAGCCGTTACACCAACGATACGGGCGCACTGAGACAGATGATAACACAAAGTCTGCCCAACGTGGTGTCGTCCATCATTTCGGTGGTTGCGGTATTTATTGCAATGATAATCAAGAGCCGTTGGCTCACTTTACTTGTTATTGTAACCATATTCTTTATGATGATGATCTCCGCCAAGGTGGGTGGCAAATCGGGCAAATACTTTGCCGCGCAGCAAAAGTCCATTGGTGAGGTCAACGGATATATCGAGGAGCTTATCAACGGACAAAAGGTGGTCAAGGTATTCTGCCGTGAGGACATGGTGCAGGCAGAAATGGATGAGCGTAACGACCGACTTTGTAAAAATGCAACCGAGGCAAACCGCTTTGCAAATATTCTTATGCCCATGATGAATAATCTCGGACATCTGCAATATGTGCTCCTTGCCTGCGCGGGCGCGGTGCTTGCGGTAAACGGCATTGAGGGGCTTACCCTGGGCGCGATTGCGGCATTTTTGCAGCTCAGCCGCGGATTTACCCGTCCCGTAACACAGATATCACAACAGATAAACTCGGTGGTTATGGCGCTTGCGGGTGCAGAGCGTATATTTGACCTTATGGATGTGCCGCCAGAGGAAGACAACGGCACAGTAACCCTTGAAAAGAGGGGCAAAGGTTGGGTATGGAAAACCCCCGACGGTGAAGTGCCCCTTCGCGGTGACGTGCGTATGAACAATGTTGACTTTGGCTACACCGAAGAAAAAACAGTACTGCACAATATAACCCTTTATGCCGAGCCCGGTCAGAAGGTCGCCTTCGTAGGCGCTACGGGCGCAGGCAAGACAACAATTACAAACCTGATAAATCGCTTTTATGATATATCTCAGGGCGAGATACTCTATGACGGGATCAATGTCAAGGATATAAGAAAGAGCGATCTGCGTATTTCACTTGGTACTGTCTTGCAGGATGTTAATCTATTTACCGGTACGGTTATGGAGAATATCCGTTACGGCAAGCTCAATGCCACCGATGAGGAGGTATATGCCGCCGCAAAGCTTGTGGGCGCTGATGATTTTATCCAGCATCTGCCCAATGGCTATGATACGGTGCTTGAAGGTGACGGCTCGGGACTTTCACAAGGACAAAGACAGCTTATTTCCATTGCCCGCGCAGCAGTTGCCGATCCTCCCGTTATGGTGCTTGATGAGGCGACCTCAAGTATAGATACCCGTACTGAAGCCCTTGTTCAGCGGGGTATGGATTCGCTGATGCACGGCAGGACGGTATTTGTAATTGCCCACAGATTGTCCACAGTGCGCAATTCTGATGTTATTATGGTTTTGGAAAACGGTAGAATTATCGAACGCGGTGATCACAATAAGCTCATAGAAGAAAAGGGCAAGTATTATGAGCTTTACACCGGAGCATATGAATTGGAGTAAAAATATGAAAAAAGGTACTATTAAAAACGCAATAGGAGGACTTTTCCGCGGCCGCTACGGAGCGGATCAGTACGGAAGATTTCTGCTTATCTTTGCCCTTATCGTTATGATATTGGGTATGATTGCAAACAATGTTATGGGAACTATTCTGATGGGCATAGCCACGGGACTTATCATTTATGCCTATGTGAGAATGATGTCCAAAAAGCCTCAAAAGCGCCGCGAGGAGAACAGAGTTTATCTCTATCGCCGTAATTCGGTTCTGGCATTTTTCAAGATCACCTGGCGTAAGCTTAAAGAGGGCAAGAACTATCGCTTTTATAAATGCCCAAAGTGTGCGGTGGTGCTTCGCATTCCCAAGGGTGCGGGAACTATTCAGATAACTTGTCCCAAGTGCGGTGAGAAGTTTATTAAAAAGGCATAATGTTTGGATATATTTTAGCAAACCGCGATGCTTTGCCCGAGGACAGACAAAAGCGGTATAAGAGTCTTTATTGCGGGCTTTGTCAACAGCTTCACCAATCATACGGAAATGCGGCAAGAATGACCCTGACCTATGACATGGTCTTTCTCATACTGCTTATTAACGGACTATATGAGCCACAGGAGAGCGAAAGCTCGGCGGCTTGTGTGGTGCACCCCTTTAAAAAGCAGAGCAGAACGCTCACATCTGCTACAGAATATGCCGCAGATATGAGCGTTATCCTGACATATGAGAAGCTGCTTGATGACCGCGCCGACGAAAACAGCCTTAAATCGAGAATCGGTATTGATTTCCTTGACAAGGCTTATGAAAAGGCGTTGTCCCGCCAAGGTGATAAGGCGGAGCGCATCCGCGAATACCTCAAGCAGCTCTACCGCTCGGAAAAAAGCCGCGGCGGCATTGACGAGGGGGCAAATCTCTTCGGCAAGGTAATGGGCGTGGTATTTGATTACGGCGATGATATGTGGCGGGGGCATCTGTCTGCATTAGGTGAGGCGCTGGGCAGATTTATTTATGTCCTTGATGCCTACGCAGACTTTGAACGGGATAAGAAAAAGGGAAGATACAACCCCTTGGAAAGCAATAAGGATGAATCCATCCTTCGCGTTTTGATGGGCGAGGTGGCGCAGCTTTATGACATCTTGCCCATTGTTCAGGATGCGGATATAATCGAAAATATCATTTATTCAGGCGTTTGGGTGAGATATAATATGGAGAAAAGGAGGGATGAAAAATGACCGATCCCTATAAGGTTTTAGGACTTGAGCCCGGTGCAACCGATGAGCAGGTCAAAAAAGCATATAGAACGTTGGCAAAAAAATATCATCCCGACCTTAATCCCGGTGATAAAGCCGCCGAGCAGAAGATGAAGGAAATAAACGATGCATACGACCGCATAAAGAGCGGCAATGTATCGGGCAATAATAACGGAGGCGGCTATAATAACGGCGGTTATCAGTATGGAGGATATACCTCATACGGAGGATTTGGTAACGGTGGATATTATTATTACCGTACGAGCAATAATCAGCAGAAGTTTGATTCAAACGAGCTGAATGCTGCATATAATTATATCCGTGCCCGACACTACAAAGAGGCACTGAACGCTCTTTCGGGCATTTCAAACCGCGATGCGTCTTGGTATTATCTCAGCGCTCTTGCCAATTCGGGAATGGGCAATCGCGTAACCGCCTTGGAGCATGCTAAAAAGGCTGTGGAGCTTGAGCCCGATAATGATGAATATGTAAACCTTGCCGAACGATTGGAACATGGCGGCAGAGCGTATGAAACCAACAGCGCACGCTATGCCCAGGGCGGCGGAATCAGCTGCGGCAGTATGTGCCTCGGCTACATTTGTATGCGCCTGTTCTGCTGCTGAAATGAAAAAAGACAGACCCTTTTGGAATAACTCCAAAAGGGTCTTTTTATGGGGTATAAAAGCAATCTTCCTGCCATTTAAGATGATTTGTGTCTATGTATTGCCATATCTGAAAAAAGTCTTTTTCATTGCGGATAATATGATCGTGGAAGGAAGTTTGAAATATTTTCCCACCTCCGCACAGCCGCGTAGTCAATGATTTAAACGAGCATATTATATCCGACAATGTAGGGCAGGGGCTTGCTCCTGCCGTTTCATTATAAATTGATATGAGGATATGTATATGATTTGGCATAATAGCATATTTTACGATTTTTATGTTCCGATATCGGTTTTCTAAAAGAGCGATCTGCTTTTCTGCGATTTTCCCATAGCGAGATAATTTTATTTCGGCAGGAGCAAGCCCCTGCCCTACAACAACCCCGTTTTCGATGCCATCTTCTATTGAACACACCTTGCCCAATATGCATTTTCTGTCTTGTGTGCATACCGTTACAAAATATGCGCCGTTTTGGCTGTAGTCATACTTTTTCAGCCGAGTAGGCTTTCTTTTTGGTAATTCCATACTTATTTCTTATGCTTGAGCTTGAATATTTCCTCGGTGGCAAGGGATAGCTTGGTTACTACATTTTGCTGTGTGGGGTAGCAATAAAAGCTGTCCTTTTCGGTGGAGATGTCTATGCAGTCAAAGGGCTTGACATAGCAGTAATCATACTCAATATGTACACCGTACATCTCGCTTGCGGCTCGGCGGATGCAGTAAGGCTCGCCGTTGTAGAAGCCTTCAAGGATATATCCGTTTTGGCTGTCGTGGGTCAGCTTGCCCTTGCCCAAGGACTCAAACTTCATACATCGGGGCAGGGAATAGACCTCCACCTCGTCGGAGAAGGAATAATTGCCCTCCTCGATCTGCTTGCGTACCTGCTCCCGTTGCCATTCATACCAGTCGGGAATGTGAGAAAACTCGGTTTCTCCCTCATTTGCTTTAAGCTGACCGTCCTCAAGGAGAGTCCAGCGCTTGCCGCATTGGGTGCAGAAGAGCTCGGTGCCTTCGGTTGCCATCTTGCTTTCGGTCTTGCAGTGCGGGCACTGATAAAGCACCTTGTGAAGGCCTTCAGCGCGGTAAGGCTCGGTAATGAGTATGCCGTTCTCCTTTTGGTATTTATACTCATCATACTGCATAGCTCGTCTGACGGCGGCGTTTATCTCATCAGCGGTCAGAGCTTGCACATCTTCCGCAGAAAGTATCTGCGTCATTGTGGTATGCAGGGGAACTTTCCGTGTCTTTCGGTAATTCCAGAAGGGCGTATGGAGGTAGTTTCCGTGGTGGAGCATTACCACAACGGGAACTTTATTCATCTTGATAAGCTTACCCAGTGAGTCGGGCAGGATCGCCGTTGTGCCGATGGGGGAATAACGAGCTTCGGGGTACATACAAAGTATATCGCCCTTTTGCAGCACGCGGCGGATGGATTTTATCAGGTGCAGGTCGTTGGTAAACTTGCGCTTGCAGATGCAGCCAAGCAGCTCCATCAGCCACGGGCGGCGGTAGTATCCGTCAACGGTGGCAACATTGTTGACGCGATGAGGGAAGGTTGCCATTGCCGAAAGCTGAAAATCCACAAAATACATATGGTTGCTCAGCAAAATATATGGGGGCGCGAGGCCCTCCATATTTATCTTTTCTATTTTATAGGGCACACGGGGCATCATTATCTTGCTGACCAAAGCAAGCAAGCCCGTCATAATAAGCGGCTGACGAATGGGGTATTTTGCCGTCTTGTAATAGCGTTTGTTTTTGTAATTAACATCAATATTCTGCATCTTGATCACCCGCAAAAGATTATAGGGTAATTATACAGACTGACAGCAAATTAGTCAACAGTTTGCCAAAAAGTGTTGAAAAACATCCTTTATAATTTAAAAGCGTTGGTTTACACTTGAAAAAAGAAATGACGAAGTTTATGCCACCAACACTTTTACTTAAAATGTACAAAAACGCTTGCTTTACGCATTGAATAGAAGAAATAAACTTGCTGTGTTGTACCCCATACATGCAATATCGCTGATCAATGTCCGTTTCTGTTGACTGTATCGTCGCTAAGCTTGGAAAATACAATTTTTTGTCCTGTATAGAGACTGTAATATCCCGAAAGCAAAAAACTCATAAATGCGGCAAGAACATAGAATATGAGACCCTCAGAACCGAATAATTCAAGGCAAAGCAACACTGTTGCCAACGGACAATTGGTTACTCCGCAGAACATTGCAGCTATGCCCAATGCCGCGCTGAAGGGTATGGGCAATTCGATAAGAGAGCCTATCGCACTGCCTAAAGTCGCACCAATGAACAAAGTCGGAACTATTTCTCCGCCCTTATACCCTGAGGCAATGGTTATGGCAGTGAAAACTATCTTTAGCAAAAAGGCCTCATAAACGATCGTTCCGTTGTGGAAAATTCCTTCAATGATATCAATTCCGCCGCCGTTGTAGGTATCATCTCCAACCAAAAGGGTAAGACAAATTATTATGCCTCCTCCTATAACAGCCCGCAGATATGGATTCTTGAACTTTGAAAAAATATGTTCTGCACCGTGCATCGCTTTACAAAAGACTATACTTACAACAGCAGCAACCACTGCTATTGCCGCCACACGCAGAATCATCACAATATCTACATCGGGAATAACATCTACCGCAAAGTGTTCTCCCTTTATACCAAATGCCTTGGAAACAAAATATGCCGACAGGGAAGAAATGAGGCAGGGATAGAGCGCCGAGGTGTAGATATATCCTACGCTGACCACTTCTACAGCAAAAACTGCGGCACAAAGAGGAGTTCCGAATACAGCGGAAAACAGTGCGCTCATTCCCGTCATAACTAAAATATGACGGCTTTTTTCTCCCATTCTGAACAGTTTTCCCAATCCTGACGCAATGCTTCCTCCAAGCTGCAGAGCCGCGCCTTCTCTGCCTGCCGAGCCTCCCAGCAGATGGGTTATGCAAGAGCCTGCAAATATGGCAGGTGCCAAAAGCAATGGTACGGTGTTACCCAATCTCACACTTTCAAAAACGCGATTTGTTCCTAACCCTTCAACTCTGCACAGTGCGTATATGCCTACTATCACAATTCCGCCCAACGGAAGAAGGTATGTAAGCCATCCGTTTAACTGTCTGAGTTGGGTCACCGCAGTAATGGCTTTGGAAAAAAACGCGCCAACCGTACCCCCGATGATACCCATCAGGCAGGCAAGGAAAGTCCACTTAATAAATGTGACCAAATAGCACAGGATCGTTTTTAGATCGTCAAAATAACCGGCATAGAATCTTTTCACGCCTCGTACCGCCTTTCCGGTGAACAAAATACCTTTTATCTTTCTCTTTCGATCAATATAATATATCATAATTTTTTTATCAATACAAACAAAAACTTAATTGTAAGATCATTTGAAATATATCGAAACTCCGCCGTTCATTCAAACGGCGGAGCGATTTTTATCCTCTGAAATCAAACAGGTCGCGGGGAGAGAGCTTTAAGACTTCACAAAGCTTGAAAATTATATCAAGTGAAACTCCCACTGTTGCAAGCTCGATGGCGCTCATATGACTTCGGTCAATATCAAGCAGCTCGGCAAGCTGCA
>CAZOSH010000022.1:0-10756 GCA_964582395.1 uncultured Oscillospiraceae bacterium
GGTAGTCTTATGAGCTTCGCTATTGGCAGGATTATCAAACTGCGCAGGAATAAAGCTATCGGGTATTGATTTTGCCAGTTCTTCAGCTTTGTCAATAGAACCCTTCATACCCAATTTACCTTCGGTCAGCACAACTTCTGCACCATAAGCCTTCATAATCTTTATACGCTCAACCGACATGGTATCGGGCATAACAATTATTGCTCTGTAGCCCCTTGCCGCCGCCACGGATGCAAGTCCTATTCCCGTATTGCCCGAAGTAGGCTCGATTATCACAGAGCCTGCCTTAAGTTTTCCTTCTGCTTCAGCTCGGTCCATCATTGCTTTGGCAATACGATCCTTTGCAGATCCTGCGGGATTAAAGTATTCAAGTTTAGCAACAAGCTTTGCTTTAAGGGAGTATTCTTTTTCAATGTTGGTCAGTTCTAACAGTGGTGTTCTGCCTATAAGCTGATCGGCAGAACGGGCAATTTTTGCCATAGTAACAGCTCCTTAAATCTGGTCTAAAGGATAAATAGGTCTGCGGACATTTTTATGTCCCATTTTTACGGGGTCCTGCTTCATAAGACCCGGACATTCAACATCAATTACACGGGCAGCCAAGGGCTCAAAAGCAGCACGGAAATGTATCTTGGATTTGAGCGCGATGATCTTCTTCTTTTCAGGCTCAATACCGTGGGCACGAAGGATGCGGACATCATATGCCTGAGTAACATTGGAGCTTACTATAACTTCAATGCCGCCTATCTGTACAACGGCACTACCCATAAGATCAATAAGCATACCGCCGCTCATAGGTCCATCGTTGATATACTTTCCGTCGCTAAGCAGTTTTACATATGCATCACATTCAATAGTCTCGCCCAAAATATCAGGGCGCTGCTTGCCGCCCAAACGGAGATGAACGGTATTTCCCACACCTGCTTTCATACAATCCCGAACCGATTCAGGGTCAAAAATATGGGCAACTGCGGCATTCTGAACATCGGCATTTATCATAGCGCGAAGCAGATTTGTTCCATCACAGGTAGAGCCGCTTCCGGGGTTATCATTAACATCGGCAAAGATAACAGGACCCTTGGGCTCTTTATTAGCTTCAGAAATTGCTTCCTCGGGGCTGTAATGCTTGCGGCGTAGTATGGCTCTGTCTTCCCACATTCCGTCAGCAATGGTATTGACTATTGTTTCTGCCAATTCAGGCTCATCGTTGGTAATTGCAACGACAGACATTCCGCAATCGTAGATATCTGCGCCAAAAAAGCCGTGGTTGATGGATACGCTGACAACACGCTCATCCTTTTCATACTCGTGCATCATATCTACAAACTTCTTAACTACGGGTAAAGATGTAGGAAGCGAAGGCAACATAAGAGGTCTGCGTGTCCAACGCATACAAGGCTTGATCTCACCGTGAAGGGTACGCATCATACATTCTGCCGCCTCGGCACCACGCTCATACATATCCGAATGTGGATAATAGTCATTGCTGATAAATACATCTGCATTTGCCATCATTCTCTCGGTCATATTGCAATGCAGGTCAAGTGTAACAAAAATAGGTACATCCTTGCCTGCGGCATTTCGAGCCGCCTCAATAAAATATCCCTCGCCGTCATCTATATGCTCGGCAACCATTGCGCCGTGAAGGCTTAAAAGAATACCGTCTACCCTATCCTGTTCCTTGATAACCTTGACGAGCTTATCGCAAAGCTCCTGATGAACATCCTGGGTAACAACGCCCGAAGGCATTGCATTTGCGGCAAAGGCAGGAATAATATTGACATCTTCGTACTTTTCAAGTACATCGATAAAGCCGCCCACCTCCATTTTAACACCGCGATATTTATTTATAAGATCATCAAACACCAGATTACGGCGCTGAAAAGCTTCTCTGTCAGCCTTTTTGGTGGAAAAGGTATTGGTTTCGTGAGCAAAGCCCGCAATTACTATGTTATACATTCTTCTCTTCCTCCGAAGATAATTCTTCTATATGTTTCTTTACTGTTTCATCATTGCCCAAGGCATTTATTGCATCAAGCAAGGCATTTGCACTTAAGTTTTCAGGCAGGTTAAGCTGTTTTATCAGTCTTGCCCTTGCCTGCTTGCTGTCTGCCCTGCCTGACAGACCAAGCTCGTACATACGCTCTTTTGTAAGCAAGGGCTCACATACCGCTGTTTCATCAAAAGCGCCGCTGTTTTTAACCGCTTGAATAATAACTTCATCGGTCATTCCTTCAACGCCAAGCTTGCCTTCTTTTGAGGGTTGAGCCTTGCGCTTTTCTTTGCCGTAAATATCGGGAATATATGCGTGGTAGACCCTGCCTGTGGATATACAGCTTTTGATTCTGTTCCGTATCAGCAATCCCGCTCCGTCAGAATCGGTAAGCACCACCAGTCCCCTTGTTTCGGCAATACGTCGAAGCAGTTCAGTCTTTTCTTTATCCCTGAAAAGTCCAAATCCGCCAACTTCTATAATAACCGTATCAAATATCTGACTCAGCTTGTTTTTATCGTAGCGGCCTTCTACAACGATAGCAGGTACAAGTTTTATCATGCCGCTATCCTCATCAGTAAAAGCTCAATGGTGCGCTTTTCGTCATTATTGTTGCTTTTCAGCGCAATATCCGCTTCTAAGCACAGTTTCTGCGCACGGCGCAGCTTACGAAGTGAAAAGCGCTGAGCGCTGCTCATTGCAATTCTTGCTGGATAATCGGAGCGGTATTCAAGCAGTGATGCTATTTCGCCTGCCGATAATCCCCTCTGCATTGCAAGACTTGCTCCGTAAAGCCTTTTGAAATGCTTGGTAATCGCTCCGTTTATGGCAATGGCAGAGTTTTTCATATCAAGAAGGTCCGAAAGCACCGAAAGTGCCTTGTCAAGTTGTCCTCTTGACAAGCAATCGGTCAGGTCAAATACGCCCGCTTCCAATGAACGGGATGCCATTTTTTCTATATCTTCTCCACGGACTATTTTCCCTTTTACCCCCGCGGCAATCTTTTCAACCTCAGTAACGAGATTGTTCATCAGCGGACCGCAAATGAACAACATTCTCTCGCAATCCGAAGGAGATATATCCTTTCCAAGCGCCGCAAACCTGCGACGAAGCCAAGAAATAAGGTCATTATTGGTCGCTCTCTTAAACTCAACCTCCTGACCGTATTTCCCAAAGTTTTTCCAAAGAGTAGTGCGCTTATCCGCTTTGAACTCCAATGCATCATAGACAAATATGAGGCATATATAATCGGGTAATTCTTCCAATACTTCGGGCAATATCTCTTTAAGAGGACCATTACCGAATATATTGTAATCCCGCACTTCAACAAGTTTGCGCTCGCCGCCCATAGGCAAGCTTTCGATTGCATCAAGAAATGCACCGGCGGTTATAGTGTCGCCATCCATCTTAACAAGATCAAAATCGGGAAATACACTTGCACACTCTTTTTCAAGCATACCGATGTAGTGAGATTTGAGATAATCCTCTTCCCCATGAAACAGATATAACCTTGCCGGATCATGCTCGGCAAGGTGTTTTTTTAGTATTGCTACGGTATCTACGACCTGTTCGTCCTTTTTAGCCACTGTTTTATGCCATTGCGCCCAAAGTGGCGCCGCCTATAATGTGGAAATGAATGTGCCGTACAGTCTGACCTGCATCAGCACCTACATTAGATACTATACGATATCCGTTCTCCAAACCAAGCTCCTTGGCTATTTTAGGGATAACCGAGAAAATATATGCAACTATCTCAGCATTATCTTCTGTGACCTCGTCAACACCGCAAAGTATATGTTCTTTGGGAATAACAAGAACATGGACAGGTGCGGCAGGAGCAATATCACGGAATGCATATACCTTATCATCTTCATAAACCTTGCTTGAAGGGATATCCCCATTTACTATTTTACAAAACAGACAATTGTTCATTTTTGTACTCCTTTTTTACAATGATTGTAGTTTGTCGAAACGCTGAAGGCGTTTCGATAACCGCCGAAAGCGGCTTCGCCATTTTGAGTTTTCAAAATGGCACCACAATCATTGCAATGTTTATTGTCGGATTTTCAAAGAAAATCCGGCAGCAAATCAAGGATTTGGTGTCGAAACAGTTGACATGTCAACTGTTTCGACTAACTATAACCATTATATTACAAAGCCCGCCTATTGACAAGTGAACAAGTTGAAAATAAGAGCGCTGCGGCGATAAATTACTTGCAATTTTTATGCATTGCTTGTATAATACAGATGAAGCAGCTTTCCGTGATTTCTGTATCAAACACGGCAGGCTGCTTTTTTGATAAATAGGCTTTTACCGCATATCATTATATAAGGAAAGGAGAGCTCACAATGAACAGAAAATACAGACTTTCCACAGCCCTCGATGTGGATGATCTTTTGATGGAATGCACATCCTACGCCATCCGTCTTGCCAACGAAAAACACGGGTTTGACCCTCCACTGACTATTTACGAAAAGGACAAATGGGGCAAGCTGGGCACACGTGCGGATTCGATCTATCCCTATTTCCGAGATGCCGAGTTTTACCGCACTCAGCCGGTATATCCCGGAGCGAAGGAGTTTGTTAAAAAGCTTTCAGAGCTGACCGAGGTGTATATATGCACCGCAATTCCTCCCGAGTTTATGGGCATCAGAGCACAGAGAATACTTGAAGAGTTCCCCGAGATTCCCGAAAACCACATCTATATGGGCGCAAGCAAGGATAAAATACACACCGACATTCTTTTTGACGATGCAATGCATAATATTTTAAACTCGGGAGCTAAATATCCCATTCTTATGCGCCGCCCGTGGAATCAGGAAGCAACGGGAATGCTGGCGGTCAACAACTACGACGAGTTTTTAAAGATGGTCGAAGCGATTGCCGACAGCTACAGCGTAAGCTATGAAGCAATATCCGCAGCCAAAGCCGATATCGTGGTGCTGGTCGGCCCTTCGGGCAGCGGTAAATCAAAAATAGCATCCCGTATTTTAGACAAAACCGACCGAGTCGAAAAGCTTGTGAGCTACACCACCAACGACCCCACCGCAGTAGAGCGCAATGATTGGTATAACTATGTGTCACTTGACACCTTCAGGAGTATGTGCGAAAGCGGTGAAATGTTCCAGTCCACAATGTATGCGGGCCACGGTTATGGCTCAAAAAAGGCAGATATTGAAAAAATACTTGCCGAGGGTAAGCGGGTACTGACCACAATGGACATATGCGGCGCAATGTCCCTGAAGGCTCATTTTAAGCGGGTCGTCACGGTATATATCAAGCGCGAGAGAAAAGCGCTTATGGCATCCATTTTGAGGAAAAACTCTTCTATTGAAGACAAGGTAAACCGCCTTACAGCCATTGAGTATGAAAAGCAAAACGCAGAGATCTGCGATTATGTTGTGGATTTTACCACCTATGATGAGGCGGTTGAAAAACTGAGTGCCATACTGAAAGTTTAGGGATGAAAAGTTACGGTCTCCTCGGTTGAAAAACTGCGCAGACTGTGCTATAATCACCTTGTCGGCCGGCCGAACAACCGCTCCCGCTTTGCGGGTGAGGAAAGTCCGGGCTTCACAGAGCAGGATAGCTGATAACATCAGCCGAGAGTAATCTCCGGACAAGTGCAACAGAGATATACCGCCTCGCTTTGCGGGGTAAGGGTGGAAAGGTGAGGTAAGAGCTCACCGGCGGTATAGGTAACTATACCGTCCTGTAAACTCTATTCGAAGCAACACCGACTCGAGGGCTACGGCTTGCTCGGCCAATCTTCGGACAGGTGGCTTGAGGCGTGGGGCGACCCATTGCCCAGATAGATGGTTGTTTAAGACAGAACCCGGCTTACAGACCGACCGACATTATTTAACAAAAAACACCCGACAGATCGTAGTATACTGTCAGGTGTTTTTCTATGTATTGGTATTTTTTCTTGCAAATGCACTATGCATAAAGTATAATGTAATATAGATAGAGAGCTGAATATTAAGTAAAAAATATAAAAAAGGACAGAGGTGAAACGGTGTTTTACTTCATTAAAGGAAAAGCCGAGATCGTCGAGCCCAACTTGGTGGTTATTGATGCAGGCGGTGTTGGCTATGCCATCAACACATCTGCTACTTCCGCGGCAAATACAAAGAGAGGCGAGCAGACAGTTTTTTATACATATCTGCACGTTAGAGAAGATATATTCGAACTATACGGCTTTGCAAGCAAAGCGGAGCTCAATTGCTTTAAGCAGCTTATCAGTGTTTCGGGTGTAGGTCCAAAGGCAGCCTTGGCGATTTTGGGTACTATAACTCCCGAAAAGCTCAGTCTTTGTATCGTTACAGGTGACGAAAAGGCACTTTGTGCCGCACCCGGTGTGGGCAAAAAACTGGCTCAGCGTGTAATACTTGAACTTAAGGATAAGATCACCGCGGTGCAGACCGAGGGAGTGGAGCTTCCCACCGAGGTAGTAGGCGCGGCGGATAATCTTGAGGATGCCCTTTCTGCATTGATCGCCCTTGGCTATCAGCGTCACGCGGCGGCGGTTGCTCTCAAGGGTCTTGAAAAGAAGGGACTTACCACCGAGGAGCTTATTCGCGAAGCACTTAAAAAACTCTTTTAAGGCGGAAAAGATATGGCTATTGAGTTTGGACAAGAAATGGAAGAGCGCATAATGGCGAGTACTCTCACCGAAAGTGACAGCGGTGAGGTCTCCCTTCGTCCTGAATACATCAGTGATTATGTGGGTCAGGAGCGCTCCAAGGATAATTTAAAAATATTCATCGAGGCGGCTCGCCTTCGTCACGAGCCCTTGGATCACGTGTTGCTTTACGGTCCTCCGGGACTTGGTAAAACCACCCTTGCGGGAGTTATTGCCAATGAGATGGGGGTAAATATCCGCGTAACATCGGGTCCCGCTCTTGAAAAAACGGGCGACCTTGCGGCACTGCTGACCACCCTTAATGATAACGATGTTTTGTTTATAGACGAGATTCACCGCCTTTCCCGTGCGGTTGAAGAGGTTCTGTATCCCGCGATGGAGGATTTTGCCCTTGATATTATGATTGGTAAAGGCCCTTCCGCACGCTCGGTGCGCCTTGATCTGCCTCGATTCACCCTTATCGGTGCAACCACCCGTTCGGGACAGCTTTCATCACCTCTGCGTGATCGCTTCGGCGTTCAGCTTCGCCTGGATATGTACACTAAGGAGGAACTGACTAAGATCGTTCTCCGCTCCTCCGGTATTTTGGGTATTGAGACCGAGCGGGCAGGCGCGGAAGAGATAGCATCCCGTTCTCGCGGTACACCCCGAATTGCCAACCGCATTTTAAAGCGTGTTCGTGACTATGCGCAGGTCAAGGGCGAGGGAGTGATCACAAAAGAGATCGCCGATATGGCGCTTTCCGCATTGGAGATCGACAAAATAGGTCTCGACCGTACCGACCGTCGTATGCTTGAAAGCATCATCCGCAATTTCGGCGGCGGACCTGTTGGACTTGATACCCTTGCGGCAACCATCGGCGAGGAGAGCATTACTCTTGAGGATGCTACAGAACCCTATCTGTTGCAGATTGGATTTTTAAATCGTACGCCCCGCGGAAGATGTGCCACAATGAGTGCATATGAACATTTGGGCATTCCTTTTTCGGGACAATTAGAACTTAAATAAGGAGAATTGCTATGGGTAAGTATTTCGGAACAGACGGAATCAGAGGCATTGCAGGCAGCGAGCTTTCCTGCGACCTGAGTTTTAAGACCGGCGTTGCAGCCGCCTATGTAATAGGTCAGGGCCTGAGCCATAAACCTTTGTTCATTGTGGGCAGAGATACTCGCATCTCCGGTGACATGATACTCTCTGCCCTGACTGCAGGCCTTACCGCAGGAGGTGCGGATGTTATTGATCTGGGTATAGTTCCCACTCCCGCGGTTGCATATTTCACAGCCAATAACGATTGGATCGATTCGGGAATCGTCATATCCGCATCCCATAATCCCTTTGAGCATAACGGCATCAAGTTCTTCGGCGGTAAGGGCTTTAAACTGACCGATGAGCAGGAGTCGGTTATCGAGGGGTATATTGATAACATCGGTGCAATCGAATTGAAAACAGGCGATGCAGTCGGTGTCAGAAAATGCTGGCAGGGTGACCCTGCGGTTCAGTATGCCGAGTATATAGCATCAAAGTCGGAGGATCTCAGCGGTCTACGCTTGCTTGTTGACTGTGCAAACGGCGCATCCCATCAGACGGCAAAGGAAATATTCTCCCGCCTTGGAGCACAGGCTGATTTCATTGCCTGCGAGCCCGACGGAATAAATATCAACGACGGCTGCGGAAGTACCCATCTTGACAAGCTTTGTGCCGCTGTCAAAGCAGGAAATTACGATGCAGGCCTTGCTTTTGACGGCGATGCCGACCGTTTCCTTATGTGCGATGAGCAGGGAAATGAGATCGACGGCGATAAGATAATCGGCGCGCTTGCTACCTATATGAAGAATGAGGGTAAGCTTCGCGGCGGCGCAGTTGTCACCGTTATGTCAAACCTCGGTCTGCACGAATATCTCCACGGATTAGGCATTGATACCCGCGTTACGGGCGTAGGTGACCGTTATGTTCTTGAAGATATGCTTGCATCCGGATATAATGTGGGCGGAGAACAGTCGGGACATATCATTATGACCGATTATTGTACTACGGGTGATGGTGAAATGACCGCCGTTCAGGTGCTTTCAATGCTTAAAAAGCAGGGAATGAAGGCATCGGATATTACAAATCTCACCCCGCAATTCCCTCAGGTGATGATAAATGTTGAGGTCAAAAATGAGATCAAAAAGACCGTGGGAGCAAGTCCTGAGGTCAAAGCCATAGAAGAAGAGATACGGGCTATCTTCGGAGACAACGGAAGAATACTCATCCGTCCTTCGGGCACCGAGGCAAAGGTTCGCGTTATGGTGGAGGGCAAGGATAAAGAAAAGGTTGAGACCCTTGCACGCAAGGCCGCTGATGTTATCCGCGAGCTTGCAAAGAAGGCATAAAGAGAATAGCATAGAAAAATCCACCCGCAATTGCGGGTGGATTTTTAAGTCTTTAATTTTAATCAGTCTTCGTTTTCTTCTTTATGGGCGTTTTTACGGGGTCTGTTGAGCAAGAATCCGATGAACATAATTACCGCAAATACGATAAGGTAGAACAAAACGGGAAAGCTGAATCTGCCTTCTGCCTTAGCGGCAAGGTAAGGGGTAATGCCGTGGGCATAGATCGCGGCAAATACCATAAAGACGCAAGCTATCAGAGAAGCGATGGGAAGAATAAAGCGCTTGACGATTCCCATATCCTTTTCTTTTATCATCCAGGCGATAAGAATGGGCACATACATACCGTAGATGGTGACGATGGGCAACTCGGAGGAGTCAAAGTTAAACAGACCGAACCAGCCGTTTGTTAGGTTTGCGCCGTAGAAATACAGCAACCATGCGGCACATACCAACAATCCCCATACAGAGGAGTTGGTTGCCATATTACTTGCCTTGTCGATCTGGCTGAACATATGAGGAGAAGGACCTTCATCACGAACTGCGATAGCGTACATACCGCGGGTGGTGCCGAGCATAAGTCCGTTAAGAGTACCCAAGCAGGAAACAACAATGCACAAGTTAAGAATAGTTCCTGCAACAGGTCCAAAGATATTGGTGAAAGCGACCTGTGCGCCGTCTGCCATAAGAACACTGTTTTCTGCGCCGCCTGCAAGGCCTACAAAGTAGAATATGTAAGCAACAACAACGATAAATGCGCCGATGATGAGCGCCAAGGGAAGATTCTTCTTGGGGTCTTTGAGCTCTGCATTGATGGAGGTGGCAACTATCCAACCTTCATAAGCAAATACTGTAGCAACAATAGCTGCGAACAGAGCTGCGCTGTTTCCGCCGGGAACAGCCTCGACAATGTTTGCAAAGTTATATGTAAGAGTACCTTTTGCGAAGCCTACGACAGTTCCGATAATTGCCATCAGAAAAATGGGAATAAGCTTGATGACTGTGCAGCTGACCTGGATCTTACCTGCAAGTTTGGGGGAAAGAGCATTCATTGCATAGGAAAGCACAAGGAAGAATCCCGACAATGCCATAACTTCGGAAGAAGCAGCTCCCCAACCGAAAAGAACACCGAAATATCTTGCCGAAACCCAAGCAAGAACGCTGGTCATACCGGGATAGTAAACATTGACCATAAACCATGCAAGGTAATATGCATAGTTCTTGCCGCAGGTTGCCTCTGCGTAGTCAACAACACCGCTGACCTTTTCATAACGGGTAGCCATAACTGCAAACTGTGCAGAGCAGATGATCATCAAAAGGCCGGTGATAGCCCACGCGATGATACCGATGGTCAGGTTACCGCCTGTGGCGATCAGAACATTCTGTCCTTTGAAGAAGACACCGGAACCGATAACTGTTCCAACAACCATACAGATAGCGGTCAGCAAGCCGTATTTTCTGGTTAGTTTTTCCATACTGAACATTTCTCCTTTTTATTCATTTGGAATAGGATAATTTATACCAATATGATAACATTTAAAAGCGTCTTTGTAAAGCATGAAAAAATGCATAAATCGGCACCTTTCGTCTGTTTATATGGGAAAAAACAGGACAAAATATTTTTTTTTGAAAAACACAAAAATAATGCTTGAAAAAGTCTTCGCTTTGTTGTATAATAACTTTTGCCGTTATGAGTTGCGGCATAAACGGGCCTTTAGCTCAGTTGGTTAGAGCATCCGGCTCATAAC
>CAZOSH010000023.1:0-10616 GCA_964582395.1 uncultured Oscillospiraceae bacterium
AAAATATTTCATTGCAAAGCACGAATCAGCGACGGCAGGAGCAAGCCCCTGCCCTACAATGCGGCAGCGGATGCCGGGGCAGTATTCGGAGCAAAAGTTGCGTTTTTTCAATGGTTTATCCATCTCAGTCTCACTATCGGCGGAAGGCTGTATTTCGTTGTGAGACAAGACAACACACCGCAGACAGTACCGTGTGTACGGCAAGGTGGGGCGGCGCAGTATTCACAGCGAAAGACAGCCTAAAAAGTAAAAACTCGGAGGCATTTCTGCCTCCGAGTTCATCTTACTTTTGTTCCGCCTTACTTGGATGCCTTGGCGGCTTTGATTGCTTCAATAAGCATCGGTGTTACCTTGAACAGGTCACCGCAGATGCCGTAGTCAGCGCACTCAAAGATGGGAGCGGTGTCGTTCTTATTGACCGCAATGATGCATTCACTGTCCTGCATACCTGCCTTGTGCTGGATAGCACCGGAGATACCGAGAGCGACATAGATGCGGGGATGAACTGTCTTACCGGTCTGTCCGACCTGATGATCGGCAGTGATCCAGCCTGCGTCAACGCAAGCACGGGAAGAACCGACAACACCACCGAGAACCTCTGCCAGTTCCTCAGCAAGAGCGATACCCTTTTCAACATCCTTGGAAATACCGCGGCCTACGGAAACGACTACGTCTGCGCCGACCAGGTCGACCAGCTTCTTTGCAGCCTTTTCGATCTTTACGACTTCGGTCTTGATATCTTCTTCGGTGAGGGAGAAGCAGGGCTTTTCGATCTTGACAGCCTTTGCCTTAGCTTCGTCGTATGCAGCCTTCTTAAGAACGCCGGGACGAACGGTTGCCATTGCGGGGCGGAAACGGGGGCAGATAATGGAAGCCATCAGGTGACCACCGAATGCAGGACGGGTCATCTTCAGGTCGCGGGATACGTCGTGATCCTGACCGAGAACCTTTGCGGTTGCCATATTGGCAATCTTTTCTTCGGGCAGAGTGGAGTTTTCACGGAGGAAGTCTTTATAGACACCCATGTCAACGTCCAGATGTGTGCAGTCAGCGCACAGACCGGTGTGCAGACGAGCTGCGCAACGGGGGCCCAGATCACGGCCGATATTGGTAGCGCCGATAAGCATAATTTCGGGCTTGTACTGCTCAACTACATCGCAGATGACCTTGGTGTAGGCATCGGTGGTGTAATTCTTAAGCAGGGGGCTGTCGCAAAGGATGACCTTGTCAGCGCCGTAGCCGCCCAGGTCCTTTGCAAGACCTTCTACATTTTCACCGAGAAGCAGACCGCAGAGCTCTACGCCCAGGCTGTCAGCTAATTTACGGCCTTCGGAAATAAGTTCATAGGAAGTGGGCATCATTTCGCCCTGACGCTGCTCACAGAAAACCCATACACCCTTGAAAGCAGCCAGATCAGTATTATTAAAAGTAGACATAATCTTTATCTCCTCTCTCAGATGATATGCTTCTTGGCAAGAATTCCTGCCAGAGTTTCACAGGTTTCCTTATCTGCGCCTTCCATCATCATACCTGCGCCCTTCTGGGGAGGTGTGAAGGAGGTGAGAATATTTGTGGGAGAGCCTGCAAGGCCGATGGTGGACTTGTCGATCAGAGGATCGTCCTTAAGGGTCTCATAGGTGTAGATATCCAGGGGCTTGGAGTAGCAATCTACGATACCTGCAACGTTCATATATCTGGGCTGATTGAGTTCCTTAACGCAGGTCAGCAGGCAGGGAGTCTTGACCTTGATGGTCATATAGCCGTCTTCAAGCATACGCTTGCAGGTAAGAGTACCGCGGCTCTTCTTGACTTCTGCAACATAGGAGACCTGGGGAATATTCAGCTTTTCAGCGATCTGAGGACCGACCTGAGCGGTGTCGCCGTCGATAGCCTGACGTCCGCAGAATACGATATCGCCCTTCTTAAGACCGATCTTGTTGATAGCTGCAGCAAGGATCTGAGAAGTAGCATATGTATCGGAGCCACCGAACTCACGAGCGGTAACAAGAACACCTCTGTCTGCGCCCATAGCGATGATCTCACGAAGCATACCCTCTGCAGGAGGGGGACCCATAGTAACGATGATGACCTCTGCGCCGGTCTTGTCCTTAAGGCGGAGAGCTTCTTCAACAGCGTTCATATCATCGGGGTTGATGATAACTGCCATTGATGCACGGTTCAGTGTTCCGTCGGGATTAACTGCAACCTTTCCCGAAGTATCGGGAACCTGCTTAACACAAACAATAATTTTCATAACTCTATTACCTCCCGCTTACTTTACGCCCAGCGCAGAAGAAATGACCATGCGCTGTACTTCAGATGTGCCTTCGTAGATCTCGGTGATCTTGGCATCACGCATCATGCGCTCAACATGATACTCGCGGATGTAGCCGTAACCGCCAAAGAGCTGAACAGCGCGGCGGGTAACGTCGGAAGCAGCCTCAGCAGCGAACAGCTTAGCCATAGCAGCGTCCATAGAATAGGGCTCGTGATTCTGCTTCTTGCAAGCAGCGGAATATACGAGGAACTGTGCAGCCTGCATCTTGGTGTGCATATCTGCGATCTGGAACTGGGTGTTCTGGAACTGAGAAATTCTTCTGCCGAACTGAACACGTTCCTTAGTGTACTTGATGGTCTCTTCAACAGCGCCTTCACCGAGACCGAGAGCCTGAGCAGCGATGCCTATACGGCCGCCGTCAAGAGTCTTCATAGCGATCTTGAAGCCTTCGCCTTCCTTGCCCAGCAGGTTTGCCTTGGGAACTATGCAATCTTCAAAGATAAGATCGCAGGTGGAAGAGCCGCGGATACCCATCTTCTTCTCGTGCTTACCGCAGGAGAAGCCGGGGAAGGACTTTTCAACGATAAATGCGGAAATGCCCTTGTTGCCCTTGGACTTGTCGGTCATTGCAAAGATAACAAAGGTCTCTGCAACGTTGCCGTTGGTGATAAAGCACTTGGTACCGTTGAGAATATAGTTCTCGCCGGACTCGTCAAGCACTGCAGTGGTCTGCTGACCGGAAGCGTCTGTACCTGCGTTGGGCTCGGTAAGACCGAATGCGCCGATCTTCTTGCCGGAGCACAGATCGGGCAGATACTTCATCTTCTGCTCCTCTGTACCGTTCTCAAAAATAGGAGCGCAGCAGAGGGAGGTATGTGCAGAAAGGATAACTGCGGTTGTACCGCAGACCTTTGCCATCTCTTCAACTGCCATAGCATATGCCAGAACGTCAGCGCCTGCGCCGCCGTACTGCTTGGGGAAATAAATACCCATCATGCCAAGCTTGCCCATTTTTTCCACGGTTTCTATGGGAAAGCGCTCTTCCTCATCGATCTGCTCTGCCAGAGGCTTGACTTCGTTTTCGGCAAACTCTCTGTACATCTTGCGGAAAAGCTGGTGTTCCTTAGAAAGTGTGAAATCCATTTTTCCTCACCTTTTCCTTCTTTTTTATTTTTGTTTTATGTCAATCAAAAAAACTTTTTAATGGTTTCGTCAGCAGCTTCGATATCATCGCTGATGGTGATGGTGACCTTAACGCCGTTCGACTCGGAGAACTTATCCAGCTTCTCTAAGAATGCGCCCGCCTTGCTGTCATCATCGTCACCGGTGATCTTGTAAAGGCTGTCGATAAAAATGTGGGTAATATCGTAGTTTCCGCTGTAAAGACCGCAGATGTATGCATAAAGTCCGTCATAGGAAAGCTTCATGTCATAATCGGAAATATCAATAAGCTTTGCGCTGTTCTTTACATTGAATCTGAGATTCTGACCCTTTTCAACGCAGACAACGTTTCCCTTTTCTACGTTAACGGCAGTATTTACCATTTCGATAACCTGCTTGGTCTTGCCGGAACCTCTTTTGCCCATAATTACCTTAACCATAATATATTACTCCCTTCGTTAAAATAGGCTTATTTGTATACAGATTAATCATAACATAAACATCGACTTTAAGCAATAGATTTTAGCATGGATATTTTATAAAAAACGCCAAACTTTTTGCAAAAATTCAATGAACTTTGGGCATTTTTCGCTCTCGAGCGGTTAAAAAATGTAAAAACGCGACAGAAAGATGCAAAAAGCGGAGCAAGAATGCTCCGCCTTTTGAGTTTGGTACTTTCAGCTTTTGTAGAATCTTTCAAATATCTTATCCACGATTTCTACCGATTCTTCGGTCAAGGTGTACACCGCTGTTCTGTCTCCGCTGAGGCTAACCTCCAGGGTTTTTGCATAGAAGTCGCAGGAACGCTTTACCGAATCGTATTGATGCTCTCCCGTAGGGATCATTGATCCCACACTTACTTCAAGCCTTGGTTTTCTACCCACTGCCATTTTTGCGGGGTCGGTCTCTTCAGGCACTATCTCAACCGATGTATACTCCAGCTCATTGAGCCTTAATGCAAGCCAGTCGATATCCGCGACATCCTCACTATCCAAATACAGAAGTCCGCCATTTTCTATGCTTCTCAATGTCACACCGGTGATATAGCCCGCATAGAGATTGAAATAATGATTCTTTGCAGGCGGCATATATGTGTATTGCTCCTCAAGTTTTTTGATTATGGGCAAACTGTCATCGGTAAGGTGGTACAGTGTTCCTTCTATGTCAATGATCGTCCCCCTTAGCTCACAACGGATAGTTTCATTTTTCGTCACGATCCTGAGCGCATATGTCCAACCGGCACGAGTCCCCGACGGAGTATATGACTTGGTATATTTAAGCCCATTGAGCCGTTGGACAAACCACTCTACATCTTCTTCGGAGTAAAAATATCCGTACTGACCCGTATTGCCGCTTTGCAGAACTATCTGCTCCACGTCGTCAAGAGAAATGTCAAAGCAGGGCTTTGGCGCAAACCACAGAAAATATGCGCCTATCGCTGCCGCGACAACCAGCAAAACCGCCGATACAATGATGATAGTCTTCTTCATTTGCGCTCCTTTCCCATATATGGCGGAAGGGGTGTAATTGGTACTGTTTTCAGTATACCATAGCTCCGCTACGGTTTCAATAATAAAAAGGCGAAAACCCTTGGCGCTGCAAGTTTTTCAAGAAAAGCCCTTCATATATTAAGACAGGAAAAGGAAGGCAAAAGTTGCTGTGTTTTGGTGAAATTATTCCGATAAACAATATAGAAGCGCACCTGATGCAGTTTTATGGTAAATATTTCAAGAAGTGAGTTAAAATTATGAGCGGTAGATATTCGTTTTACTGCCCCTCAGTCTCGCTACGCTCACCGGTTCCCCTGACAAGGGGAGCCAAGTTTTCGTCGCGCAGCAACACCTTCATATTTGCAAAGCAAATATTTCATCCGCAGAATGCGGATTTCATCCACCATCGGTGGATTTCATATTTTGCCATCGGCAAAATATTTCATTCAAATAAACTCTCCCATTCCCTTGACCATCTCCACAAAGGCTTCCATGGCTTTGGAATAGTACTTATTCTTTTTATAAGATATATATATACCTCTTGCCGCCCTTTTCGAATCCAATCGGTAAAAAACAACATCACCGCGCTGACGGGTATGACGGATCATTGTGTCACTGACAATGGATGCGGCAGTGCCCATAATAACGAATCTGTACAAGGTTACAAGGCGGTCTATTTCCAGAATGGTGTTAGGCCTTGTCCTCAGCTCCTTTAGAATATCGTCGGCAGCGTGGCGAGTCTCATTTTCCTTGGTCATAGCAATAAAAGGAACATCATTAAGCGCACCGGCGGGCAAAGACTTGACCTTATCGGTAAGATGAACGCCGTTGATAATATCTTCATCGGTCATTGCATATTCTTCCAGCCCCTTGTTGCACTCAAAGGAACCGGGAACAGCCATAACAAGATGCTCCTTGGTTATCAGCTTATTCTCGAAAAACTCTTCCTCATAATGATGGTTGTCTATAACAAGGTCAAGCTGACCACTGACAATGGCAGACTCCAATACCGAGGAATTATCATCTATCAGGTTAATCTGAATATTGGGATGCTTTTTCATAAACTCCGATATAATATCGGGAATGACCATAGATGACAGAAGCTGATTGCTTCCAAGATTAAGAGTTCCTGTCTCCAGATCCTTATAGGCATTTGCGTAGTTTTCAAAAGCTTTTTCAATATGCATGATCTCCTCGGTAGCGCGGATATATTCAACGCCTGCCTCGGTCATACGCAAGGGCTTGCAGGTGCGGTCAAAAAGAGGAAATCCGATGTCATCCTCGATCTTCTTTATCATAACGCTCAACGAGGGCTGGGATATAAACAGCTTTTTAGCCGCCTTGGAAATGCTCTGCTCCTGATAAACCGTGTATACCAGGTCCTTTCTGGTAAACAACCCGCTCATAATGATCCTCCCCGACTGTAAGTTTTAACAAGCCTATATTTTTTGTCTCAATATAGCAAAAATCATATACACAATATAGTTTCAAACTATATTGTTTTTCTTATCTTATTATTTGCTATATAATAAAAATATTATAATCTCTTCATTATGTCAATAGATTTTTTTAAAAAGTTGACATAGCGGAAAAAAACTGTTAAAATTCCCATACAGCACAATTATTCATCAATATTTGATAAGAGGGAATACTTATGAGTAAAAGATTTTTCGCTCTGTTTACCGCTGTTTTATTGATTTTTGCATGTTTGGGCACGGGCTGCTCCAAGCAAGCCAAGTATACTGTAGGCATTTGCCGCCAAGCTCCCCACGAAGCTATAGATCGATCCACCGAAGGCTTTATGGATGCGCTTAAGGCAGAGCTCGGAGAGGAAAACATCCAGTTCCTTGTTCAGGACGGTCAAGGTGATGTTTCGCTCTGCACCACTATCATTAATGACTTTGTCACCAAAAATGTGGACCTTATTTTAGGCAACGGCACCACCGCTCTTCTCGCCGCCGCAAACGGCACCGAGACAATTCCCGTTCTCGGTACTTCCATCACCGAATACGGCAGTCTTTTGGGCATCAAGGATTATGACGGACTTGTAGGAGGAAATGTATCGGGCGCATCCGACCTTGCTCCCCTTAATGAGCAGGCACAGATGATAGTTGACCTTTTCCCCGATGCAAAGACTGTCAGCCTTCTCTATTGCTCCGCAGAGGAAAACTCCGCCTATCAGATAAAGGAAATGAAAAAACTGCTGGAGAAAAAGAACATTACGGTCAAGGATTTCCCCTTTATTGATTCCAGTGAGGTCGTATCTGTAACCAATGCCGCCGCGGCAGCCAGCGATGTTATCTATATCCCCACCGATAATACCATTGCCGCCTGCGCCGAAGCCATCAGCGGTGTAGTTACCCAAACCAAGACCCCCATCATCGGCGGTGACGAGGCAATGTGCCGCGGATGCGGTGTTGCTACCCTTTGTGTGGACTATTATGATTTAGGTGTTGCTACCGGCAAGATGGCTGCAAAGATACTCAGGGGCGAAGCGAATATTTCTGAAATGCCCATTGAATACTCCGATAAGTTTACCAAGGTCTACAATAAAGAAAATTGTCAGATACTTGGTATATCCGCCGCGGATATGGAAGCCAAGGGCTACACCGCAATCGCAGAATAAGCCCACAATTGCATAATAAATCAAGTCTCGGCTAAAAAAGCCGAGACTTTTTGCATATTTTTTCAAGTAGATGCAGAAAATTACACCTCTTTGCTTGACACCTATTATAAATATTGTTAAAATATCTCATATCTTATCAATGTCCGAGACGCCATTGATAAAAACTCTTTCGAGGAGACTCTTCCCGAAAAATATCGGAGGTAAAATTATGAAAAAGATTCTTTCCGCAGTTATGGCAATTGCAGTTCTTGCCGCTTGCCTAAGCTTTGCAGGCTGCAGCGCAGATGATAGCAAGTACACCATCGGTATCTGCCAGCAGATGCCCCACGTTGCTCTGGACGATGCAACCCGTGGTTTTATGGACGCTGTTAAAGAAGGTCTGGGCGAGGAAAATGTTGAGTTCCTTCTCCAGAATGCACAGGGCGACCCCACTGCTTGCACCACCATCGTAAACGATTTTGTCACCAAGAATGTTGACCTGATCCTCGGCAACGCAACCAATGCTCTGCAGGCTGCCGCAAACGGCACCGAGACCATCCCCGTTCTAGGCACTTCCATCACCGAATACGGCACAGCGCTGGGCATTGAAAACTTCAATGGTCTGGTAGGCACCAACGTATCCGGCGCTTCCGACCTTGCTCCCCTTGATGAGCAGGCACAGATGATAGTTGACCTTTTCCCCGATGCAAAAACTGTGGGTATGCTCTACTGCTCCGGTGAGGCAAACTCCGCATATCAGGTCAAGAAAGTAGGCGAATACCTGAAGACAAAGAATATCACAGTTAAGGATTTCCCCTTTGCCGATTCCAATGATGTTGTTGCAGTTTCCACTGCCGCTGCCGCTGAATGCGATGTTCTCTACATCCCCACCGATAACACCGCCGCCACCTGCGCGGAAGCCATCAACGGTGCTGTTCTTCCCACCGGCACCCCCATTATGGGCGGCGACCAGGGCATTTGCGCAGGCTGCGGAGTTGCAACCCTGTGCATCAACTACTATGACCTGGGGGTAGCAACCGGCAAGATGGCTGTTAAGATCCTTAAGGGCCAAGAGAAGATCGAGGAAATGCCCATCGCATATTCCGAAACCTTCACCAAGGTCTACAACAAGAAGAATTGCGAAGCTCTTAAGATAGACACCGCAGCTCTGGAAGCCAAGGGCTACACCCCAATCGCCGAATAATTCTTCTAAAAATTATCCATATACGCGCCGAGGGGCATTTGCCCCTCGGTTTTTGCATAAAAAGTTCACTTTAGTCTGCTAAATCAATAAATTCGATTGTCGCAGCTTTCTACCATCAACAATTTTCGTGGTAAATCTCCTTTTTATTGTATACAATGCCTTGACTTGCCTTTAATTGATTGTTAAAATAAAGTTTATAAAATCCATCTACAAATTAGATGGTTAAACATTGGAGGAAACAAAAATGAAAAAGACATTATCCATTCTTCTGGCAACCGCTATGATCATCGGTGCTTGCATCGGCTTTGCAGGCTGCTCCGAGCAGGCCGGCAAATATACCATCGGTATCTGTCAGATTCAGCCCCATGTAGCTCTTGACGCTGCAACTCAGGGCTTTAAGGATGCTCTTATCGAAGAGCTGGGCGAAGAGAACCTGACCTTCATTGAGCAGAACGCTCAGGGCGACTCCACCGCCTGCACCACCATCATCAACGATTTCACCACCAAGAATGTTGATCTGATCCTCGCTAACGCAACCCCCGTTCTGCAGGCTGCTGCAAACGGCACCGAGACTATCCCCGTTCTCGGCACTTCCATCACCGAATACGGCACCGCTCTTGCTATTGAAAACTTCGATGGCCTGGTAGGCGGCAATATTTCCGGTACTTCCGACCTTGCTCCCCTTAATGACCAGGCACAGATGATCCTTGACATCTTCCCCGAAACCAAGACAGTTGGTATGCTCTACTGCTCCGGCGAGCCCAACTCTGCATATCAGGTAAAGGTCGTTAAGGAATATCTGGAAGGCAAGAACATTACCGTTAAGGATTTTGCATTCTCCGATTCTAACGATGTTGCCGCTGTTGCTACCGCTGCTGCAGCTGCAAGTGATGTAATCTACATCCCCACCGATAACACCGCTGCTACCTGCACCGAAGCTATCAACGGCGCAGTTCTTCCCACCAAGACCCCCATCGTTGCAGGCGAAGAAGGCATCTGCTCCGGTTGTGGCGTTATCACCCTTTCCATTAGCTACTATGACCTGGGCGTAAAGACCGGTAAGATGGCTGCTCAGATCCTCAAGGGCGATGAGAAGATCGAAGAAATGAAGATCCAGTATGTTGACACCTTCACCAAGAAGTACAACAAGGCAAACTGCACCGCACTGGGCATCGACACGGCTGCTTTGGAAGCAAAGGGCTATATTGCAATTGGCGAATAATCTGTATTGCAATCAGCGGATAAATAGTTTATAATAATTAAATAGCGAATAAGTAAAGTCTTTGCGGCATTCGCTGCAAAGACTTTGCTTGCAATAAAGAACGGAAGGTTTTTCTCATGTTTTTAAATTGGCTTGGCGCACTCCCGGGCGCAGCAGCTCAGGGAATGATATGGGGCATAATGGCTTTGGGCGTTTACCTCACCTATAAAATACTGGATCTTGCAGACCTGACGGTCGACGGCTCCATCTGTACAGGCGGCGCTGTCTGCGCAGTTCTGATCACCAACGGTCACAGTATATGGGTTGCCCTGATTGCCGCTGTTATTGCGGGAATCATTGCAGGCTTGGTGACAGGTGTTCTTCACACCTTTATGGGCATCCCCGCCATATTGGCAGGTATTCTCACCCAGCTTATGCTGTGGTCTGTAAACCTTAAGATCATGGGCAAGGCAAACATCGCACTCCCCAACCGTAAGTACGATCTGCTTTTGGCTCAGATAAAGACGGAGCAGTCTCTGATCGTTCTCGCAATATTCATTGCCGCCATTATCGCCTTGGCGTATTGGTTCTTCGGCACCGAGTTCGGAACATCCATCCGCTCAACAGGTAACAAACTTCAGATGAGCCGTGCACAGGGCATCAACACCGATTTAACC
>CAZOSH010000024.1:0-10575 GCA_964582395.1 uncultured Oscillospiraceae bacterium
CTTGTCAATTTTCCTGACAAGCACTGCATTTGTGTCCACAAATGCAAAAATACGGTACACCTCTTTCGAGATGTGCCGTATTTTTAAAAACTGTCCTTTAGAGTGACGCTCTAATTGTCTGCTCTTTTTCTTTTAGGCGATATATCGCAAATCCCGCAAGGGAGCCATATCACTGATAGTTATCCAAACGGATAACTATCATCATTATTCCATATAAAGTCTGTCATCAAGCAGAACAGTGTGGTTATTGATATATCCCTCATAGAGTGGTGCTTGAGGCTCGCCCTGACATTTGATGGAGATATACCTCGTCTCACCGTCGGACAAAAGTGTTTTACATATTGAAACAGTTGCAATAGTCTTCTCTTTGGGTTTAAGATACTTATAGTTTTCCGAAAGATCGATGATCAGGGTGCTTCCCTTTACGATTATGCTCTCAAAATTGATATACTCAGGTACAGTGATGTATGCACCTTCCATACCGGGATCTTTCAGCATCTCCAGCATCTCTCTTGCGCGGTCTTCCTTACTCTCACTCTTGAGAGTTACGAACTCATAGTCGAAATACATTCTTCCGTCATCATCCTTGCGGAGAATATATATTCGCGTACCCGTTTTGGTCATATTCAGTTCTTTATGGGGTTCATTGCAGGCAGTAAACAGACAAAGTGCAGAAATCAATGCAAGAATCAAACATACCAGTTTTTTCATATTCCCGCCTCCTCCGTGTAAGCGGGCAGGACCACCTTGAATACCGAACCCTCGCCATAGGTGCTTGTAAGCGTGATCTCTCCGCCCAATTTGTCGGTCCATTCCTTTACAATGGAAAGTCCCAGACCTGTGCCGCCGGTTGCACGGGAACGGTTTTTATCAACGCGGAAGAAGCGCTCAAAAACCCTCTTTTGCTCGTGCAGCGGAATGCCTATTCCCGTGTCCGCAACGGTAAAGACAACATCGTCCTCCGCCCGATCAAGGGTGACGGTGACTCTTCCCTCTTTACGGTTATACTTTATAGCATTTTCAATAAGGTTAAATACAATATGATAAATGCCGTCATCGGTGGCAAACACGGCGCAGTCGCCTTTGCAGGATACCTGCAATTCGACCTGAGCGGTCTCTGCCTTGATCTTCAAGCGGTCAACCGCTCTGACCACTGTGTCTGCCATATCGCAGACATAGTTTTCCTCTGCGGTGAAATCCGCCTTGTTTATGGCGATAAGTTCTTCACTTATGCGAATAAGTCGGTCTATCTCGTTACCGATATCGCCTAAAAACTCATCGACTGTGTCACGACTGATATTCTTATTCTGCGAAATAGAGTCGGACAGCAGCTTGATGGACGCAAGGGGTGTTTTAAGTTCGTGGGATGCATCGGCAACAAACTGTCTGCGTGCCGTTTCACTGCGCTGAATGCGATGGCTCAATTCATTAAACTCGCCCGCTATCTGTGTCAGTTCATCTGAGCCTTTCATCTTTATGCGGTAATTAAAATTACCCGAGCCCGCCTCTCTGACACCCACCAAAAGGGCGGAAAATCGCTTACCCAGACTGCGGTTGAATATAAGCATTGCAATGACAGACAATGCCAAAGCCGCCAAAGAAACAAGACGGATATTGCTCTCAACCGTACCTAACAGCTCTGCGCTTTCAACATCCTGCTGATAAAAATATACCGCGCCCTCAACAAGATTTCCGCGCATTATGGGAGCAGCCGCCCACTCGTCAAAGGCATTCTCCTCGTGGATGCAATAAAAAACATCCTCACCTCCTAAAGCGGTAATTATCTCAGCATAGACGACCACCTTGCCCTGCACCGAGTTTTTGGTGTCATAAAGCACAAGCCCGCTGGGGTCGGTAACTATTATCCGTCGGTTTTGCTCATCCGCGCGAAGCACACCGATGGCGCTGCTGATGGTGTCGGGACTTAGCTCGGTGCTTTGACGCAGTATGGAAGAAAGCGCGGTAACATCGGAAAGTATATTATCGCGGGCAGTGTCCACTATCTGCTTTTCCATTATCCGCACAGGATAAATATTAACGATGACCAATACTATTCCCAGCATCAACGCATAGATGAACAGTATTTTTCGGCGCAGCCCCAAAGGCGTGCGCAGATGATCAGTCTGCCTTGAAATAATAGCCAACTCCCCACTTGGTCAGTATATATTCGGGATTCGCATCATCTTTTTCCAGCTTTTCACGCAGGCGGCGCACATGTACGTCAACAGTGCGGATATCTGCAGGGAAATCCCTTCCCCACACCTCAGCAAGCAGGCTTTCACGGCTGTATATCTTGCCGCGGTTGCGCATAAGTGTCACAAGCACATCAAACTCCTTGGCGGTCAGCTCGATCTCTTCCCTGCCCGAAAATACACTGCGCTGAAGCAGATCGACCCTGATAGAGCCGATCTCAATAAGTTCATCGGGATGGTCACTCTGCTTGGTGGCGCGGCGCAAAATTGCGCGGATACGCGCCTTCAGCTCTAAAATGTCAAAGGGCTTGCTGATATAGTCATCAGCGCCGTATTCAAAGCCGATAAGTTTGTCCCTTCCCTCGCTCTTAGCGGTAAGCATAACCACGGGCACATTTGATTCTTCACGGATCTTGCGGCAAACGGTAAGCCCGTCAAGCTCGGGAAGCATAAGGTCAAGTATTATCAGGTCGTATCTGTTTTCCTTAAAAAGCTCCATCGCGGCTTTGCCGTCATAAGCTCCGTCAACAGTATAACCGTCATTTTCAAGATTAAACTTGATTCCCTTGACCAACAGGACCTCATCATCAACTACCAGGATTCTCATACTCAATATCCTCCTATTTGATTTTTATATACTCGCGAATTGCATCATATTTACCCGCGCCGATGCCCTTTACCGCCATGATCTCCTCGGCGCTTTGAAAGCTGCCGTTTTTCTCGCGGTACTCAATAATGCGCAATGCCAGCACCTCCCCTATTCCGGGCAGACCGCAAAGCTCTTTTGCATCGGCTGTATTTATATTAACCCTTGTGCCGGTATCGGTCTTTTGGGAAGGCGTTGCCACTATCGGCTGAAGGGACATATTTTCTGTGTTATCTGATTTTACCACAATGGTGCTTTTAAGCAATTGAGAACTGCCTATAAATACACCCGTGAGCAGTGCCGCAACAATGCAGACCGCTATGATTATCTTCTTCATATCTTTTCATCTCTGTAAATTTATTTTGAATGGTTGAAAAGCTGTGTTTTTATTGCTATAATGTATTTAATAGATTCTCATAAGGAGTGTGTTTTGCGGTGAAAAAGTTTTTATCCTGCCTTTGTATACTTGCTGTTGCGCTGACATTCATCCCACTTAATGTGTCTGCCGCTTCCGCTCCCGATATACTTGCAGAAAGCGCCATTTTATTTGCTGAAAGTGATGACGGAACATACAGCTCCGTTTTATATGAAAAGAATGCCGATGCAAAAATGTACCCCGCCAGCCTGGTCAAGATAATGACCGCTGTGGTGGCTTTGGAAAGACAGCCCGATCTGGACACCGAGTTTCTTGTTTACAAGGCATCCTTAGACCCTCTTACCGCGATCGGTGAAGTAAAATACTTTATGCCCGGCGAGAAGATGGCTTTCCGAAATATGCTTGATCTGCTTTTAGTCCCCTCATATAACGAGGCGGCGGATGTTATAGCATATAATATTGCGGGAAGTATTGAAGACTTTGTCAACCTGATGAACGACAAGGCGGAAGACCTTGGAATGACAGGAACTAAGTTCACCAATACTCACGGATTGCACGATGATGATCAGTATACCACTGCAAGGGATCTGCTTGTGCTTTGCCAATATGCTATGCAAAATGAGTCCTTTGCCCAAACAGTATCGCAAATCACCATAACCACTCCCATTACCAACAAGCACTCCAAGTCATACACACTGTCTTCCACTAATCATCTGCTTCATAACAAATCTCAACCCGGATATGTTTATGAAGGCGCTTTGGGTATTAAAACTGGAACAACAACTCCCGCAGGCAACTGTCTTGCCGCCGCCTGCAAAAAGGACGGAATGACATATTACACGGTAGTTCTTAAAAGTGCAAAAACCGAAAGCGGCAGAGACGGTCGCTTTATCGATACAAGAACGTTGTTTGACCACGCCGCAGAGGATTTTTCGGTACAGACTCTTCTCAAAGCGACCCAACCAATTGTTGAAGTGCCTGTGACACTTTCCTCCGACGGAACGTCGGTTATTCTTCTGCCCGAAAAATCACTGTCCGACCTTATCCCCAACAATTTCGATTATAGCACCGACGTTGTACTTGCTCACCAGCTTGAAGAAGGTGCAGACACTACGGGCAAGGTAGTTTTAAGCTACACCGCCCCCGAAACCATTCAGGCTCCCGTTGAAAAAGGTCAGGCTATCGGCACACTGACTGTCACCTTTGAGGGCAGAACCTACGAGATGGCTCTGCTGTCTTCAAGCACACTGACCAAATCGGAAATGCTTGACACAATGGATAATGTCCAGACCTTCTTTGAAAGCACCGCTTTTAAAGTAATTATCATCGTAATCATCGCACTGATCGTCATTATGGTGATCGTTATGATCGTTCTCTCCCGCCGCAACAGAAAGCGCAAAAGATACGGAAGAGGCAAGTATTCAAGATAATTAAAGAGTTTTTAATTTGCCGAGGCAGCTTTACTGCCTCGGCATTTTTGTTGTCAAAAATTACTTTGTTCCGAAGATTCTGTCGCCTGCATCGCCCAGCCCGGGAACGATGTATTTATGCTCGTTGAGCTTTTCATCAAGAGCAGCAACATAGAGCTGAATGTCGGGATGGTCGTTCATCAGCTTTTCAACACCCTCGGGAGCAGCAATGATATTGAGTACTTTAATGCTTGTAACACCGCGCTTTTTAAGGAATGTAACTGCAGCAGATGCAGAGCCGCCTGTTGCCAGCATAGGATCGACGATGATAACATCTCTGTTTTCAATATCCTCGGGAAGCTTGCAGTAGTATTCTACAGGCTCGTGGGTAACGGGATCACGATAAAGACCGATATGGCCGACCTTTGCAGAAGGAATAAGGCTGAGCATTCCGTCAACCATACCAAGACCTGCGCGAAGAATTGGAACGATAGCAAGCTTTTTGCCTGCAAGAACCTTGACCTTTGCCTTTGCGACGGGTGTCTCGATAGTCTTTGTTCTTGTCTGCAGATCGCGGGTCGCATCATAACACATAAGCATTGCGATCTCACTGACGATCTCGCGGAATTCCTTTACGCCTGTGGTTGTTTTGCGGATAATAGCCAGCTTGTGCTGAATAAGGGGATGATCCAGAACATGTACATTATTCATATCTTTGCTGCTCCTTATATTTAGTTTTTAATTATTTATCAAACAAATCAAGTCGTTCGCGATGTCTGCCGCCCAAGAACTCGGTCTCAATAAAGATATCTACTATTTTAACTGCGAGACCTTCACCGATGATGCGCTGACCTAAACACAAAACATTGGCATTATTATGCTGTCTTGTTGCTTCTGCCGAAAAGCAATCGGTTACATGAGCGGCGCGGATGCCCCTGACCTTGTTTGCCGCTATAGACATACCGATGCCCGTACCGCAGACCAATATGCCGAGGTCTGCATCGCCGCTTGTGACGGCATCGGTGACCCGCTTTGCGTAAATGGGGTAATGACAGGACTGCTTGTCATAAGTACCGAAATCCTCGGTTTCAATTCCTTTTTTGTTGAGGTGCTCAATTATTGCAAGCTTATAATCAACGCCTGCGTGGTCACAACCCAATGCTATTTTCATTTTGATTCTCTCTCCTTTTTCATACGCTCCGCCTGGGAGTCTTTCATATATACAGGGTTAATATCGTGGCAGGAGACCTGCTCCATATAAAATGCCGCAAGTGCAGTAGACGCGGCACTTTGATCTACATCGGTAAATGCAAACATTCCCTCGGAGGCTTTGTCAAAAAGCTCACGGCTTCCCTCTCCGCAAAGACGGATCCTGCCTTCAAGTTGCGCTGCCTCGTCAAGTATCTGCTGTGTTGTCATAACCTCATCATAGGTCAGGCGGGCAAGTCTGCCTCCCGCTCTTTCAAAGAAAGCACAGTAAAACTCATCGGGACGGGCACGTACAGCGGCGCAGATAACACCGTTACCCTCGGTACCGTATGCCGCTGAGATCAGCGTGGGCACTGCCACACAAGGCTTGTCGCCCATCAGCGCAAAACCCTTGGTGGCGGCAATGCCTATTCTAAGTCCCGTAAAAGAGCCGGGACCCGATGTTACGGCAAACACATCTATATCGGACAGTTTTAGTTCATTCTCTTTAAGCATTTTTTCGCACAGCGGCAGCAGCGTGCGGCTATGGCTTAAATTAGTTTCCTGTTTGACCTCGGCAAGCAGCTCTCCGTCCCGCGCCAGAGCGCAGGATGCGGTCTTGCCCGAGGTATCCAATGCGAGTATCAGCACTTTATCACCTTTATCTCTCTGCTATTTTCATCAAGCTTGTTTATATAAATACGCCAACAATCGGGCGGCAGGGCATCCTCTACATTTTCGCTCCACTCAACAAGGCACAACGCCCCCGAGCCGATGTATTCTTCCCAACCTATCTCATAAAGGGCATCACTGTCAGAAATACGATACATATCGAAATGGCAAACTCTGCGGTCACCGTAATATTCATTGACTATATTATATGTTGGGCTGCTTGCGTTTTGACGGCAATTGAAGCCCTCGGCAACTCCTGCGGAAAAGGCGGTCTTTCCCACGCCCAAAGTGCCGAAAAGCGCTACAACCGACACGTTATTCATCTCTAAAGCGAGTCGTTTTCCCAGTTCTTTTGTTTCTTCATAGCTATGGGTTATGTAAACTGTTTCCTTCAAGTTTATCCCTCGATCATAAATATACTTATACAGATACATTATACCACTGTTATATCTATTTGAAAAGTACAAAAAATGCCTTTCGGTAAAAAACCGAAAGGCATCTTGAGCATTATTCAGAATAAGGTCTTAAAACTGCGTATACATCGTGGCCGAATGTGGAATGAAGGACAGAATAATACTCTTCTCCCTCGTACATTATTCCGCCGCCTACGAAAAGTCCTATTATCTTTTCCTCACCTGCACATATAAAGGTCTTGATTGCGGTTGCCTCTCTGCAGATAATGATGTCACCCGTCATAAGACTGAAATCTATAAAACCGGTACGCTCTCCCTTTTGGGTGTCGTTGGCGTTGGTTCTGTATCCTCCGTAAAGCTTGGGTACTACAATATTATAGTAGGAACTTTTGGCGTTAAGCTGATAATACAGGTCATCCTTTGTGAACAGATCGTTTATAATTGTGGCTTCATCGGGAAGGTTAAGCTCAAGCCCCGCATTTTCGTAAAACTCACGAGCCAACGCTATACTCTCGGTGTCGCTCTCTTCATCGATAACGCATGCTTCTTCAAGCTTTTTTAGGCTGATCTCGTCAAGCTTTTTACCTATATAAATGCTTTGGCAAGGCAAAATTACTCCGCCTGCGGTTGCACTGTTGCTTTTGATTATGCCGTTTTTGTAAAGTTCGGGGTCTTCATTCACCTTAACGGTGTAGCAAATAAACTTTTCTTCACCTGCAGCCAGATCTACGCTCCAGCTCAGGTTTTTGCCGTCGATCGTATCTGCGCCCGACAGATAGGTGGTGTTTTCGGGAACTACATCTTTGATTTCAACAGTTGCCTGCTCTGTGCGGTCATTACGCAGATAGAAGCCGTAGGTTATCTCTTCACCTGTTTGGGCGGTGATGCCTACGGGGTGGGAGCTTATCTTTTCGACGTAGATATCACGCAGATTTTCCATACGAAGCTTTGTTTGCTCGGTGAGTTTTATATCTTTGATATAATTGGTGGGACGCAGAATACTCCATATTTCCTTCTCCCAGAAGTAATAATAATTTCCCTCTTCAAAGAAGGTATTGAGATCGATATATTCTACGCTTCCGTCGATTTCGATCTTTGCCGAGTTTACACCGTGATCGTAATTTCCGCCGCCCGTGCTGTAATGGCAGGTGCAGTGAATCGCCCAACCGTTGCCTATGTAGAGCAGAATATGTCCTGAAGGTCCTTTATGGCAAAGGGCAATTACATCGCCCGGGATAAGCGTGCTTAAAAACTCGGTCTTTATCTTTTCCTTCTCCTCCTCGGTTTCAACCTTTGTGGGAATATAGCTCCAAAGACTATATTTGCTGTCCTTGGCTATCTCTGCCGCCGTCCAAGAGCCCGTATCGGTCAGATTTACATTCCACGCCTGCCAAAAAAGATCCTTTATAAAAGGCGAGCACGAAGCATAATATGTATTCTGCGAGGTTGCCGATTCAGGAGAATATAAAGATGTATCTCCGGCAGATTCTTTATTGGGGATAAACCATCTTTCGTCAAAGGTGGTTTTAAACGAATCCTCATACTGGTTTGCAACCGTTCTTGCAAGGTATGCTTTGGCAACTTCAATCAGTGCTTCGATCTCATAAGAAGGCATAGTAACCTCACCCTCGGGGCTTTCCGGCCTTATTCTTATGCTTGGCATTTCTAACTTGTTTCCTTTAGAAACGCTTTCATCAATGCTATCGTCGGCAGGTTTGCCCACCGAACTGTTATCCTTAACAGTATTTTCTTTTCCACAAGCAACGCTTCCCACAAGAAGCAGCATTGCAAGTAGCAATGAGACTATCTTTTTCACAAAACTTCTCCTTAAAACATAATCATTACCACGCCATTGCAGGTCTTATTGTGACCCAAACATCCCTGCCAAACAAGGCTTGAATGGCATTAGTTGTATGTCTGGGGCTGAGTATTTTATGGGTGCTGAGATTTATGACTCTCTCTTCACCCATAAATAAATATGCAGTGGTCTCTCCTGCTTCCTGACATATGATGATATCACCAATGGCGGGGTTTATTGCCATATTGCGAGTGCGGTCACCCTTTTGTGCATCCTCGCTTGAGGTGAAAAATCCACCGTAAAGGTTGGGCACCACCATACCGTAATACTCGCTTGAGGTGTTAAGTTTTTTATTCTTTCCTTCTCCCGTAAAGAGAGAATTGATTATTATGTCTGCTTCGGGAGGATCAAGCTCCAAGCCCGCTGACTTGTATATTTCTTTTGCAAGACCCATAGGACTGTCAGCGTTAATGTTTGCTATGATCCAACCGGTTTCGTTGATGTTTTTTTGCTGAGTTTCGGTAATATTCTTGGTTATATATACGGCGTTGCAAGGCAGATATACCCCACCTGCAGTTGCCTGGCTCTCAATGGTTTTACCGTATAGTTCGGAGTTGTTTTTAACTCTGACTGTATAGCATACCATCTTCTCTTCGCCCGGGGCAAGGGTGACGCTCCAGCTCATATTGCTGCCTTCCCGTTCTTCTGCGCCAATCACATATTCGGTGTTTTCGGGCACTGTGTCCTTGATCAAAACGGTAGCCGCTGTATCGCGATCATTACGCAAATAGAATCCGAAGGTTATCTTCTCACCCAGATCTGCGCCGAGCCCCATCGGATGGCTACTTAGCTTTTCAACATAAATGCCATCAAGATTTTCCATACGGAGCTTTGCCTGCTCGGTAACCTTTATGTCCTTGATATATTCGGCAGGGCGCATTATGCTCCACCTTGCCTGACCCCAAAACTCGTAGTAGTTGCCACGGCTAAAGATGGTATCCAACTTCCTATATATAACCGCGCCCGATTTTTCAATATGCGCGGTGTTATCTGAGTGGTCATAGTTTCCCTCGTCTACCGAAGTGTTGCAAGAGCTATGAATAAGCCAACCATCGCCTATGTAGAAGAAAATATGTCCCGTATATCCGCTTTTTTGCAGGGCGATAAAATCACCTGGCTTAAGTTGAGACAGAAAATCCTGCTTGATCTTTTCTTTTTCCGTTTCAGTTTCGGTGCCCTTGACCGTATAATTCCATGAGCTGTATTTATCTGCCTGTGCCATTTGAGCAGCGGTCCAAACGCTCGGTTCGGTCATATCCACACCCCAAGCCTGCCATACAACATCCTTCATAAAGGGTGAACAAGAGCTGTAATATGTGTTCTGCGATGTTCCGCTTTCGGGTGCATAGGCAAACATATTGAACCATCTCTCACTGGAGCTCGTGAAGCCGCCATCCTCGTACTGTGTTGCCGCTACTCGCGCAAGGTACGCCTTGGCAACGCTTACCAATGCAGCTATCTCATAGGAATACTCGACCTCGCCAATATCGATATTGGGCAGCGGAAGGACATCTGGCATATCGAGCATTATGTTTTCTTCGTGTTCTTCAGGCGTTGTAGGCACATCAGGCTCGGTGGGCACATCAGGCTCGGTGGGTACATCAGGCTCGACGGGCACATCAGGCTCGGTAGGTACATCGGGCTCGGTAGGTACATCGGGCTCGGTGGGCACATCAGGCTCGGTGGGCACATCAGGCTCGGTAGGTACATCGGGCTCAACGGGTACATCGGGCTCAACGGGTACATCGGGCTCAACGGGTACATCGGGCTCGGTAGGTACATCGGGCTCGGTAGGTACATCGGGCTCGGTGGGCACATCAG
>CAZOSH010000025.1:0-10439 GCA_964582395.1 uncultured Oscillospiraceae bacterium
CCTTTCGGTGTCATATAATTTTAGTCTACCCTATATTTTACCATATTTAAGAAGATTTACAATAGTTTTTGCATAAAAAAGCGTCCCGAAAACTTCGGGACGCTTGCAATATTAAAATTACGCAGCGGGAATATATACGTACACATCACCGGGACTCACACTGGGAGTTACTATAGTATCGGGGGTTGCGGGTGTATCGGGAGTTGTCGGTGTATCGGGAGTATCAGGTGTCACCGGTGTGTCGGGAGTTGTCGGTGTATCGGGATCAGCGGGAGTATCGGGTGTCACAGGCACATCGGGTTCGGTGGAAGGAGGCGGATCGATAGGCGAAGGATCAACGGGAATATAGGGATCGTCAGGCTGCCATTCGGTCTTGCTTGTTCCCGCCAAAGAAGAATCCATAGATACCTGAATTACTCTGTCATACTTATAATAGGTGCTCTTATTTACAAGTGTACGGGATGTCTCAACACCATCCACATACTCTACACGGTAAGCCTCTGCCTTGTAGCCTGTATAGCCGCCTGCAGACTGATAGCTTTCGCCGAGAGCAAGACTTGCATTACCCTGATATACAATATTAAAGGGAGTTTTGCTTGTGATGACCGTCTCAATATCAACTACCTTATTAGGCTCAAGGTCAGTGCCCAAGAAGGTTACATCCAACTGATGATTGGTCTCATCATAAAGAGCGACTATCTTGATAGGCCACTGAGTGTTATTCTTGAATTGGAAATCCTTATAACCCCAAGCAACTGCCGCATCCTGTGCAGCAGGAACATAGGTCACCATACGGCTGTGAGCATAGCGCTCAATGATCTCAAGGTCAAAGCGTATAGCGCAGTAATAGAGAGCCGAGCTAACTTGACAAATTCCGCCGCCCAGACCATCCTCTGCACTGTCGCCTGTATAGACGGTGGCTTCCTTAAAGCCTCTTGCAGCAGTACGCTCACCCACAATATTATTGAAGGAGAAGGTCTCACCGGGCATCAAAATAACATCGTTACAATACTTTGCCGCCAGCAGAACATTGGTGGTACGGTTTGCATTCTGAGTCAAAGCGGTATCAACTCTTGACAGCTCGTCGCCAAATACAAGAGCCATATACTCATCATCGGTATAATCGGGCTGGACTATCTGTACGGGAATTTCAACGATGCGCTGATTACCTGCGTTGTCAAGGGTCTCCTGTGCAATCGCGGTATCAAAATAAATGCCCTTAACGCCGGGAAGCACTACTCTGCCCTTGGAGTCCTTTGTAAGGTCAAGGGTAGGCTGACGAAGCTCCTGCTCGATCTCGGTCTTGATCGCCATCAGGTCAACAGTGTTGGTCTCTGTTACCTCCAACTCAAAAATTGCGGGGCTGAAATCACCGGTGTAAAGTCTGTTCTTAATAAAGGTAAGCAATCTTGTCTTATCCAGAGTCAGTCCGTTCTGTCCCTTGTCGATAAGAACTCTTGTTCCGTCAAAGGCATAGCTTGCCTTTATGACATCCTGCTCGACATCTGCAGCAACACGCTGTATCTGTGTTTCGATGCCGTGGTCGGTGGTAGAATATGAGAAATCCATCTCATAACCAAAGCGCATAGCCTCCAAAATATCACGGACACGCTGTCCGAAAGAGCCTTTTCTGCCGTACTGAATAATTCTGTCGGCGGTGGCGCGGACATCATAGCTGATATTTCCCGCGATCTCAAAGGTATAGGTCTTGTCGCCTATTACGACATCAAGATCTTCACCGGCAGGCACTTCACTGTACAGATGGTCAAGCTCTGCCAATACCTCCTGTTTGGTATAGCCGGAGAAATCGATCTTGTCTATCCATACGCCGTCATAGACCTGTGAATAGAAGTAGACATGATACAAGGTGTATCCGCCCAGACCCAGTGCGCCGAATATCAGCAATACAACAAGGGTAATAATAACAGCCTTGAGTATTCTTCCTCCCACACTGCGGGGGCGCTCCTCGTAATATTCATACTCGTAATCGTCGTCATCCTCGGGCTCGGGTTCGGGCTCAGGCTTCTTTGCTTTTTTTGCAACACGCAGTTCGGGTGCGGGCTCAGCAATGCGATCCAGCTCGGCTTCGGGAATATTTACCTCCTGCTCTGCGGGTGCGGGCTCCACATTGAACTTTATCTGCTGAGTTTTTTCGAGAGATTCCTCTTTATTCTCCTTTTCAAACTCTGCAGGCATATGCAATTCTTTATTCTCTTCTACGGTAGGCTCGATGATCTTTTCATCCTTATCCATAGACGTTCCTCCTTTCGAGAAAAACCTTATATTGCATATAATATACTATTTTTTTCATAAAAGCAATTACAAAAGAGTAACACTTTCTTCCACTCTGTTTATTTTTTGTTCAAATTTCGGAAAAAAAGTCGTTACAAATTGCAGTAAATAGTGTATTATAATATGGTAGACTGATATAATCTATTCTCAGCACCCATCTCGAAAGGAGGATGCGCTTTGATAAAAGTTGAAAATCTTGTCAAACGCTACGGAGACAACTATGCGGTAAATGATATCAGCTTTACCGTTGAGAAAGGAAAAATATACGGCTTCTTAGGACCTAACGGTGCAGGTAAGTCCACTGCTATGAATATCATAACAGGTTACATAGCCGCCACATCGGGAAGAGTGTCCATTAACGGCCATGATATATTGGAAGAGCCCGATCTTGCGCGTCGCTCGGTTGGCTATCTGCCCGAGCAACCGCCCCTCTACCTTGAAATGACAGTTTTCGAATACCTTATGTTTGCCGCTTCCATCAAGCATATTCCCAAGGCAAACCGCCGCGCCGAAGTGGAAAAGGTTATGCAAAAGACCTCGGTCACCCATATGCGCGACCGTCTTATCAACCATCTATCCAAGGGCTATCGTCAGCGTGTCGGTCTTTCTCAGGCACTTCTGGGCGACCCTGAGGTAATTATTCTGGACGAGCCCTCTGTGGGTCTCGACCCAGGACAGATCATCGAAATGCGCGATCTTATCAGAGGTCTTTCAGGTGACCACACGGTCATTCTGTCAAGCCATATTCTGTCAGAGGTCAGCGCCATTTGTGACAAGGTGCTCATTCTGTCAAAGGGCAGACTGATCGCGCAGGATACCCCCGAAAACCTTGCCAAGATAGTTGCCGATTACGTTATGGCTGAAATGACCCTTATTGCCGAGCCCCAGAAGGTCGTTGACGTACTTAAGCCTCTCGAGGGCGTTTCTTATGCGGTTCTGCCCATTGCGGACTCCGACCGTGTCAAGGTCACCATCCGCGGAAACAAGGATATAGATGTGCAGACCATTGTTTCCTGTGCGCTGGCAGAAGCAAAGATCCCTGTTGTCGCCATTGACACCCTTGCCGCAAGTCTTGAGGATATTTTCCTCTCCCTCACTTCAGGCAAGCTATTAGAAAAAGAAAAAGCAAAAGGAGGCGAAAGTAAATGATAGCCGTTTTCAAACGCGAGTTTAAAAGCTATTTCAGCAATATGACCGGCTATGTTGCCATTGCGGGTACGCTCCTGCTGGTTGCCATTTATTTCTACTCCACCAATCTTACAGGCGGAATGTCACAGTTTGAATATGCGTTGGTCGACGCTTCCACCTTTGTTTTCCCCATTATTATTCCCCTGCTGACCATGAAGACCTTTGCTGAGGAGCGCAAATATAAGAGCGACCAGTTGCTGCTCACCTCGCCCCTGTCGGTCACAGAGATCGTTATGGGCAAATACTTGGGCACTATGGCTGTTTTTGCCGTTGCAGTTCTGACACTTGTTCCCTATCCTTTTATTCTTAATATTATGGGCAATGTGAACCTTGCAACCGCCTTCAGCGGAATCGTCGGCTACTTCTTCCTTTGTGCCGCACTTTCTGCAATTGGCATTTTTGCTTCATCCCTTACCGACAATCAGATCATCGCCGCGGTCATTTCAATGTGCACTACTCTGTTTCTTTCTATGATCCCCACTTTGGCGGATTCTATTTCTACTCTGCCCTTGGTCAACTACGGAATACTGACAGCTATTGCCATTGCTCTTACATTTTTACTCTATTCACTGACCGAAAACTTCTACGCAGCCTTTGCCTTTGCCGCACTCAGCGAAGGCACACTTATCTTCCTTTACCGCGCCCATCCCACAGTGCTTGAAGGCAGCGTTGCAAAGATACTCAGCTATATCGCAGTATTCCGCAGAATGGACGATATGGTCTACGGCATCTTTGACATTACCGCTATTGTTTATTATGTAAGTATAGCTGCTCTCTTCCTGTTCTTCACCGTTCAGGTAATTGAGAAGAGGAGGTGGAACTGATGGATAAGAAGAAATCAAACTCATCGGTCATTTCCCGCCACGGAGTAAGACTTATCGTCTCCATCGTTTTGGCAATTGCGGCAGTTATTCTTTTTAATGTGATTGCGGACAAGCTTCCCTCTGAGTACACCTCCTTTGACCTTACGGGAATGGAAGCCTTCACTTTCACCCAGCAGACCGAGGATATCTGCGGTGCGCTGAAGGATGATATTACCTTTTATTATATCTATGGCGGCAATCCCGGCAGCGACAGTCTTTCGGCATATCTCACCTCTCTTATGAAGCGCTATACCGAACTGACTCCCCGCATCAAGATGGTCACCATAGACCCTGCAAAGGATCCCCATTTTACCACCAAGTACACCGATGAAACGGTGAACGACCGCAGCATCATTGTTGACGGTCCTCTCCGCTTTAAGATAATTCCCTACACCGAGATCTTTGTTTATGATCAGAACGAGGCAGCCGCAACAGGCACCATCAGCAGTATGGATTTCAAGGGCGAGCAGGCTCTCACCTCCGCCATCAGCTATGTTGTCAGCGAGCAGGTCCCCGTTATCTACGCCACAAAGGGACACGGCGAAGCTGTTCCCGATGACGGTATCCGTGAACGCGTTCTCGACGAAAACTACGAGCTTACCGAGGTCGACCTCCGCACAGTAAGCGAAGTTCCCCAGGATGCAGACGTTCTGCTTATCGACTGCCCCTCCACCGACCTGACCCCCGCCGAGCTCGAAGTTATTTATAAGTATCTTGACAAGGGCGGAAATCTCTTTGTCATCACCGATTACCTTGACGAAAGCAAGCCCAACCTCACCGCTCTTATGGCAAGATATCATATGTCTGCCGTAGACGGAACGGTTATTGAGACCAACACCAGCTATTGCTTCGGCGGAAGCCCCACCTCCATTATGCCGGAGATACAGTATCACACCGTCACCGCTCCCCTTTATAACCATCAGAAGAGCGTTTTGGTGCGCGGCGGACAGGGTCTGAAGATAGATGCTTCTTCTGTGCCCTCAAGCGCGTATATCGTTTCATTGTTTGAAACATCCGAAGGTTCATTCTCAAGAGCGGGCACGAAGGGAAATATTGACGCTATCACTTCCACTGCAAAGCAGGACGGAGACATCAGCGGTCCCTTCTATCTGGGTATTGCAGGCGAGCTTGAGGCAGAAAGCGGCTCCACCAAGGTCGTATGGCTCAGCGGCGCTGACTTCAACTCCGATACGGCAAGTGCCAATGTCAGCGGCGGCAACCTTGATGTATTCCTTAACACTCTTGCCTGGATGTGCGATTGGGAACACACCATTTCTATCCGCAGCGCGGCAGTTGCAGGCGGAATGATCTCCCCCTCCGATACACAGCGCATTGTATGGGGTATCGTTTATCCCGCAATATTCTGCCTTGCAATTATGATCTGCGGCGCAGTGGTGTGGCAGAAACGCCGTAAGAGGTAAGGCTATGAAACAAAATAAAACCGTTATTATCTTGGTTATTATTCTTGCGGCGCTCACAGGTTTGTATTTTCTCGTTGACAGCGGAGCACTTGAGCCCAAAGAGGAAGAAGCCCCCGCTCCCACACAATCTGAAAACCTGACCGTTACCTATTATGATGCACCTGCAAGTCATATCGAAATAACCGACGGCGAGACCACTCTCACCTTTGATGACGGCAAGACCGGTTGGTCAAGTACCGAATACGATAAATATCCTATGTCGGACACCACACTTGACAGTATTGCCGCAGTGCTCTGCCGTCTTACCGCAACCCGCGAGTTGGACTATTCCAAGGATAATGTAACCCTCTTCGGTTTGGATAAACCTTCAAGAAGAATCAAGTTTACCAACAGCAACGGAGTTAATGATACCCTGCTTATAGGCAATCGAAACTCTGCCAACGGAAACTATTATATTACTATTGAAGGCAGCAAGAAGCTGTATATGATGGCATCTGATTATGCCGATATGCTTTCCACCGATATTATGAGCTATGTGCTTATTCCTGAGCTGGTGGATTTCACTGCAGAAACCCTGAAATCCTTGGAGATCTGCCACGAGGGAAAGGTATATACCATAAATAAATACAATTCCTCCAGCTCTGCCCATGTGAATGTTCTCAACTATCTCAATGCGATGTATGTTTCCTATTGCCACGAGCCCTATACCGAAAACCTTGCGCAATACGGACTTACCGACGCCACAAGCTATGTAAAGGTGGTCTACACCGACACAGGCTCAAACAAGGATGTTGAGTTCTATCTCACCATTGGCAATATCTATTCCGAGGATGACCGATATTACTTTGTCACATTTAATGACCATCCCAATACTGTCTACCGTATGTTTAACCTCAACCTGACACGCCTTTGGGAATTGGCAGGAGTGTAAAAGCTGCCTGGTAATCGCTTATAACAATCAGTAAGAGAGAACAAAGCATATTATTTGCTGAGTTCTCTCTTTTTTTGTGAAGTTTTTGCTATCGCAATTGTAGGACACGGGCTTGCTCGTGCCGTTACTTTGCAGTGAACTTCACTTGCCCGCAAGGGCAAACTTAGTTATGCGTGTTTTCCCATAAGGATAACACGCATAGGCGGTTTTCTTTTATTTTTGATATTGAAAAGTGTATTCTTTTATGATACAATTGGTATATCGGGTGAGTAATGAAAGGAAACACTATTATGGAGAACAATGATCGTTACTATATTGTCCACGAAAGCGCCCTCCCCCGTGGACTCAAGCAGGTATGCGAAGCAAGAGCCCTGCTTATCTCCGGAAAAGCCAAAAATATAACCGAAGCGGTCAAGATAGTAGGCATCAGCCGCAGTGAGTATTACAAGTACCGCAACTGCGTGGAACTTTATACCCGCGAGTTTCAGGATAACATCATCACACTGCAGGCGGTGCTCACCGACCGCGCAGGCGTACTGTCGGCATTTCTCAATGCCGTTGCCCGCGCAGGCGGAAATGTGCTCACTGTCAACCAGAGCATTCCCGTTGACGGCGCGGCAGGTATCAGCCTTTCGGTAAACACCGCTGAGATGCGCATCAAGATCGAAGCTTTGATGAAGCGCCTTCTTTCCATCGACGGAGTACAGAGCGCGCAGATACTTCAGGGCAAGAGATAAAGAGTTCCTTAATCAAAAATATTGATAACACGAGCCCTTGACCAACTAATTTATCAGTCGAAAATGCCAAAATTACCCCCTTTGACTTGTTGACATTCAACAAACAGGAGTGTATAATAAGGTATAATCCCGATTTTTCGGGGTGTAGCTCAGCTGGTAGAGCGCTTGGTTCGGGACCAAGAGGCCGTGTGTTCAAGTCACATCACTCCGACCACGACAATAATCGGCAAGTCTCGACGAGGCTTGTCGATTTCTGCTTATTTTTGGCTGAGCGGTCGATAGATATAATAATATCAAAGTTATAGATATACACAGGAGGATTCAAACAATGAAGTACGAATTCAAACTAACCCGTACAACTACACCTAAGGAAAAACCCAATCCCGATACCCTACGCTTCGGCAAGGTCTTTACCGATCATATGCTAATGATGGACTGGGCTCCCGATAAGGGATGGCACGACGGAAGAATTGTTCCCTACGGCCCCATCCCCCTAGACCCCGCTTCCTGTGTCCTACATTATTCCCAGCAGATGTTTGAAGGCCTAAAGGCTTACAAGACCGAGGACGGCAAGATCCTACTATTCCGTCCCGATATGAATGCAAAGCGCACAAACAAGACCAATGAGCGTATGTGCATTCCCGAACTACCCGAGGATCTGTTTATCGAAGCAGTCAAGGCTATCGTTGATGTTGAGCGTGATTGGATCCCCGCAAAGCCCGGCACAAGCCTATATATCCGTCCCTTCATCTTTGCGGACGAAGCATTCCTAGGCGTTCACGTTTCTAACCATTATAAGTTCTGTATTATACTTAGCCCTGTAGGCCCTTACTATGCAAGCAGCAACGGCGGTCTCACCGCAAACAGCATCTTTGTTGAGCAGCACTACGTTCGCGCAGTTCCCGGCGGCACAGGCTTTGCCAAGGTCGGCGGCAACTATGCAGGTTCTCTGATCGCTCAGCAGAAGGCAGCAGAAAAGGGTTGTGAGCAGGTTCTGTGGCTCGATTCTATCGAACATGACTATGTTGAAGAAATCGGTACATCCAATGCGTTCTTTGTCATCGACGGCGAAGTAATCACCGCTCCCTTGGCAGGAACCATTCTCCCCGGTATCACCCGCGATTCTGTTCTCGCTCTGCTTAGAAAGTGGGGCATGAACGTTTCCGAGCGCCGTCTTAAGATCAGTGAAGTTCTTAAGGCAGGTGAAGAAGGCAGACTGCAGGAAGTCTTCGCAACAGGTACTGCGGCTGTTATCTCTCCCGTCGGTAAGCTTGTCTTTGAGGACAAGACCTTTACAGTAGGCAACGGCGGTGTAGGTGATCTGGCAAACAAGCTCTACGCAACCCTGTATGGCATTCAGACCAGTAAGGTTGAGGATGACATGGGTTGGACCGTAAGCCTGTAATCCGGCTTTTCAACGCGCTTCGGGCAAAAATATTTTCGCTCGAAGCGCATTTTTTATTAATGACATTGGAGGAATTTTAAAATGAACAATATAAAAGTATCGGACATTTCACTGCGTGTTGCAGATTCCGCTTTGACATCGGGTCTCAGCTTTAAGGAAAAACTGGAGATAGCAAAGCTGCTGGAAAAACTCAATATTGATGTCATCGAAACAGGCTATGTCACCGAAGACCCTGCCGATGCAGTTCTGCTCCGCACTTTGGCTTCCACCGTCAAGAATGCAACTCTGTCGGTTGCTGTTTATCCCGACACCGCTTCTGTTGACCGCGCTTGGGAGGCCGTCAAGAAGGCAAGCAAGCCCCGCCTTAATGTTATCACCTCTACCTCCACCGTACAGATGGAATATATGTATCATATGAAGTCCAAGGTTATGGCAGAGAAGGTCGCCGAATGCATCAAGAAGGCTGCAGAATACGGTGCAGAGGTTGAATATACCGCTGAGGATGCTACCCGCTCCGATCGCGATTTCCTTGTTTCTGTCATAAACTCCGCTATTGACTGCGGCGCAACTATAATCACTCTGTGCGATGCAACCGGTGAAATGCTGCCCGAAGAAATTACCGCATTCATCGCTGACATCAAGTCTGCCGTTCCCGCTTTGGAAAAGGTTGCGCTTTCCTTTGAGACCCGCGACGAGCTCGGTCTCTCCTCCGCTGTCTGCCTTGCAACAGCACAGCAGGGCGCAGAGCAGATCAAAGTCGCTTCCTGCGGTATTACAGGCTATACATCCCTTGAAAAGTTTATGCATATTCTGCAGGTAAGACGTGAGACCCTCGGTCTTTCCAGCGAAGTCAAGTTCACCGAGCTGCAGCGCACCTGCTCTCGTCTGGAAGCACTGACCGGCCACACCGGCAGACTGTCCTCCGATGATGCAGAGGTCAAGGCTGAGCTGACCACCGATTCAGATATGATGACCGTCCGCCGCCGCATCAATGCTTTGGGCTATGATGTCGCCGACGAGGATATGGCAAAGATCTACACTCTGTTTATGGAGCTTGCCGCAAAGAAGAAGGTCGATGACCGTGACTTGGAAGCTTTGGTTGCAGAGTCTGCCCGTCAGGTCGCTCCCACCTATCAGCTTGAAAACTATGTTATCAACAGCGGCTCTTCCATTTCCGCTACCGCTTTTATCGAAGTTAACCGCAAAGGCGTACCCCTTAAGACAGTTGCTATCGGCGATGGTCCTATTGATGCCGCATTCCTTGCTATAGACCAGCTTTTAGGCCATCATTTTGAGCTTGAAGACTTCCGTATTCAGGCTGTTACCGAAGGCAGAGAGGCACAGGGAGACGCAGTTGTCAAGCTTCGCGCAAACGGCAAGCTTTATTCGGGACGCGGTCTGTCCACCGACATTATCGGCGCATCCATCCGCGCATATCTCAGCGCCGTCAACAAGATCGTATATGAGGAACAGAGCAAATGAAACTGAGTTTTTATACCGGCGGATGGCCCACACTCTCTTGGAGTGACGCCTGCAAAACTGCGGCCGAAATGGATATGAGCGGCGTAGAGCTGTACTACTCAAAAGTTGAGGCTTCCCCCC
>CAZOSH010000026.1:0-10398 GCA_964582395.1 uncultured Oscillospiraceae bacterium
TGAGATTACAAGTTTGAAGACTTCATCATCGGCCTTAAGTGGGAAGACCTTTCTCCCGCCGTTCAGGAAAGAGCAAGAATGTGCTTTGCCGACCTGCTGAATGCTCTTATTCTGGGTAGCCACAGCGCTCAGTTTGACGCAGGTCTCAAGACCGCCCGCGAGCTTTTTGGTAAGGGCGATGTTCCTGTTATTGGCACTCAGGAGACTTTTACATATTACGGTGCAACCACCGCAATGGGTCATTCTTCTAACGCATACGACCTTGATGACGGTCATAAGATAATCCGCGCTCATCCCGGAACTGCATTTATCGGCGGTATTCTTGCTGCCGCATGGGAAGAGGACAGCACATATAAAGAACTGCTCGAGGCTCTTGTTGCAGCATATGAGACCACCATCCGCGCAGGCGCGGCAATGATCGAGCATTATAACAATTATTATCATTCCAGCGGCTCTTTCGGCCCTTGGGGTATCGTAGCAGGCGCAGGCAAGCTTAAAGGTTGGGACAGAGAAAGACTGAACAACGCTCTGGCTATTGCAGAGTTCAACTCTCCCTTTGCTCCCGGCGGAAGAAGCGTTGAATATCCCTCTATGAACAAGGACGGTGTTCCCTACGGTGCTATGGTAGGCGCTTTGGCTATGGCTTCCGAAAAGTCCGGATTTGTTTCCAACTGCCATTTGATGGACGGCGAAGAGTACAAAAAGTACGCCGATGATCTGGGCGAGAAGTATGAGATACTTGATTTGTACTTCAAGCCTTACGCAGGCTGCCGTTGGGGTCACCCCGCCATTGATGCTGTTGTATTCCTGATGAGAGAGCACAATGTCACATGGCAGGATATCGAAAAGGTAGTTATCAAGACATTCTATCAGGCAACCCGCCTTTCCAAGATAGTTCCCAAGACCACCGATGAATCGCAGTACAATATTGCATATCCCACCGCTTGCGGTATCGTATGGGGCGACTTTGGCTTTGAGCAGGCAAGGGATGAAAACCTCGGTGACCCCAGAGTCATCGAGATGATGAGCCGTCTCAGCTTTGAAAAGGACGACGAGATCGACGCAATGTTCCCCGAGCACCGTTGCTGCAAGGCTGTTATCACCCTCAAGGACGGCACAGTGCTCGAAGGCGGTCTTTGCGAGCCCAGAGGCGAAGCACACGAGGGCTTCGGCTTTGAGTGGATCGAAGAGAAGTTTATGCGTATGAGCAAGGCGGTCATGACTGACAAGGCGCTTAAGGATATTATGGATGCTGTCAAGGGCAGCCTTGATGTCAAGGTTCGTGATATCGTAGCACTGGTCAACCGTCCCGAAAACTGGACCGACAGATAAAATGTAAAGGAGGTTATAGAGCAGCCGCCGAAGGCTTTCGGTGTTGCTTTTGACCTCCCTTTTTCTTTTTTTGAGAACAGCGAGGTATATTATGTTTGATTATCTGATTAAAAATGCCAATATAGTAGACGGCACAGGCAAGGACGCCTATAAAGGCGACATCGCAATAAAAGGTGACAAGATCGTCGCAATAGGCGAAGACCTTGGCGAGGCAAAGGAAGTAATCGATGTCAGCGGACTTACCGTTACTCCCGGTTTTATCGATTCTCACAGCCACGGCGATGAGATGCTTACCCGTTATTTGCAGGTCGAAAACCTGCTACTTCAGGGTATTACCACAAGTATGACAGGTCAGTGCGGAACATCCGCCGCCCCCTGTTTTGACCCAAGTTGCGATGATTATGAATATCGCACAAGTGTTGAAAAATGGTTTAGTACCCTTGAGGAAAAGGGCGTTGGAATGAATGTATCCCTCTTTACTGGCCACGGAAATATCCGCAAAAAGGTAATGGGATATCCCGGAAACCGTGATGCTACGTCCGAAGAAATGCAGGAGATGAAGGATATACTTAACAAGAGTATGGACGAAGGCTCTCGCGGACTTAACAGCGGTACATATTATGCCCCCTGCGTCTATGCCTCCATCGATGAGATAGTTGACCTTTGCAAGACCGTTGCTGACCGCGGAGGTATGTTTGCCTGCCACATCCGTTCAGAGAGTGTCAGACTCGTTGAATCGGTAGCCGAGATGATAGAGATATCCCGTCGCAGCGGTGTCCGCGCTATTATCTCCCATCACAAGGCTGCAGGAGGTCCTAATTATTGGGGACTCAGCAAGACCACTCTTCAAATGATAGAGGATGCCCGTGCCGAGGGTGTTGATATTTGGACCGATGTTTATCCCTTCAGCGCCTGTTCCACAAGTCTGTGGGCGACCTATTTCTCACCCTCTGTTCAGGCATTGGGAAAAGAAAAGGTCACTGAAATGCTTTCTGATCCCGCATTCCGTCAGCAGTGCCGTGAATGGATAGAGGAGACCTTTATCAAGTATTCATGGAAGGAAAAGGGGCTGTCCTGGTGTATGCTGGTCGACCTTCAGCACGCATATCAGGAGTATCAGGGACTTCGCATAAACGAAGCGGCAAAGCTACACGGAAAAGACGAGTTTGAAACTCTGTTCGATGTTCTTCAAGCTAATAAAATGACGGGCAGAGGCGTTCTGTTCACAATGAATGAAGAGGATGTTGAGCGGATCATTTCCAAGCCATATGTTATGATAGGCACCGACGGTGCAGGCGTGGGAATGGATTGTGTACATCCCCGCTCCACAAGCTCATTTACAAGAGCCATTGCTCATTATTGGAGAGAGAGAAAGGTCTGCTCCTTCACCGAAATGATCCGCAAAATGACATCCCTTCCCGCACAGGTCTACAAGCTTGAAGGCAAGGGAGAGATCGCAGTGGGCAAGGATGCCGATCTGTGTATTTTTGACCCCGAGACCATCAAGGCAAACTCAACCTTTGCCCATCCCGAGCTTTATAATGAAGGCTTTGAATACATCTTTGTCAACGGCAAGATAGCCGTAAGAAAGGATAGAGTGACGGGAGTCTTAAACGGCAAGATTCTTAGAAGCAATATGTAAGCTTATAGCAGGAGTATGAGTATGTTTGACATAATTATCAAAAACGGAAAAATTATCGACGGCACAGGTAGCCCCGCATATCTGTCCGATGTAGCCGTCAAGGACGGAAAAATAGTCAAGGTATGCCGCAATATCAAGGGTGACGCAAAGGAAGTCATAGATGCAAGGGGGCTCGTTGTTACTCCCGGCTTTATAGATTCTCACGCGCACAGTGAGTGGGATATTCTCTATTATCCCTCTCAGCCCGAAAAGATAGAGCAGGGCATTACCACTTCCATCGGCGGTCAGTGCGGCGGTAGTGCATCGCCCCTGCCCAAGGGAACCACCAGAGAGACCGCCGATATTATCCCCGGTGTGGGAAACGAGATGGATTATTTCGCAACCCCCACAATGATGTTCGAGTCTGTTAAGGATGTACCTCAGGGAGCAAATACCGCTTTGCTGATGGGACACAGCTCCATCCGTCGCGCTGTAATAGGGGTTGAGAGCAGAAAGCCCACACCCGAGGAAATGGAGCAGATGAAGGCCATTCTCCGCGAGGGTATGGATAACGGCGCCTTCGGTCTCAGCTATGGACTTATCTATGCTCCCGGATGCTATGCCGATACCGAGGAGCTTGTTGAGATGGCAAAGGTGGTGGCGGAATACAACGGTGTAATTGCCGCCCATATCCGCGACGAAGGTGACAGACTTGCCGCCGCGGCCGCTGAATTTATCAATGTGGCAAAAAAGGCAAATGTCCGCGCCGTGCTTTCTCACCACAAGGCGGCGACCCGAAGTGAAAACTGGGGCAAGGTAAAGCACACCATCGCAATGATGGATCAGTGCAATGCCGAGGGCTATGAGATATATTGCGATGTATATCCTTATGATGCATCTCATACAAGTCTTATTACCACATTTACCCCCAAAGAATTCCGCGCCCGCACAAAGGAAGAGCAGCTAAAAGACCTTAAGGATCCCCAAAAGCGCGCCGAGCTTCGTGAGTGGAATGTACGGGAATGGGGAGAAGATCTTAGCTGGGTACAGATCGCCCAGTGTGATGCAATTCCCGAATATAAAGGCTTGCGTATGAATGAGGTCGCAAAGCTCCACGGCAAGGAAGAGTATGAAACGCTGTTTGATATATTGGTTGCAAATAATCTGAACGGCACTGCCTGCTACTTCACTATTAGTGAGGATGATATTTGCACTATTCTCAGTTGGCCCCGCGCTATGATAGGTACCGACGGAGGTTCTGTCCGCGGCGGCACAATGTGCCATCCCCGCACCATAGGCACATTCCCCCGTGTGCTTGGTAGATTTGTAAGAGAAAAGGGAGTCACATCCTTGCCCGAAATGATCCGCAAAATGACCGCAATGCCCGCCGCAGTTTACGGACTCAAGACCAAGGGACTTATTTGGGAGGGTATGGATGCTGATATATGCATCTTTGACCCCGATAAGATAATCGACCGCTCTACTTTTACAGATTGCATACAGAAGGCAGAAGGATTGAATTATGTTCTCGTCAACGGTGAGGTAGTCGCTCAAAATGCGGTAGCTAACGGCAAACTGAAAGGAAAAGTAATTCGAAGGGAGAACTGAAATGTTTGATTTACTTATTAAAAACGGAAAAATAATTGACGGCACGGGCAGCCCCGCTTACATTTGCGATGTGGCAATAAAGGACGGCAAGATAGTCAAGGTTGCCCGCGGCATTAAGGGAGACGTAAAAAAGGTCATAGATGCAAACGGACTTACCGTCACTCCGGGCTTTATTGATTCCCATTCTCACAGTGATGCCGCTATCATAAAAGCGCCCGGTCAGCGTGAAAAGGTAGAGCAGGGAATAACCACCGCAATTACCTGTCAGTGCGGAAACTCACCCGCCCCCATCAGCCGCGATGCAGTGCGGGATGAGTATGATGTGATTGAGGGCATAGGCTCGCTGTATGATGTTCAGAGGGATTTTCCCACCTATGTTGATGCAGTAAAGAACATTCCTCAGGGTGCAAATCAGGCTTTGCTTATCGGTCATAACAGCATCCGCCGCGCCGCTATGGGCAACGATTTCCGCGCTCCAACAGCGGAGGAAATGGAAACAATGAAAAACCACATCCGTAAGGCAATGGAAAACGGAGCATTGGGCATTTCCTTCGGATTGGGTTATAATCCCGGTGGTTGTGCAAGCTTTGATGAGCTTGTTGAACTGTGCAGCGTTGTTGCCGAATATGACGGCTTGGCAGCATCCCATATCCGTGACGAAGGGGACAGGGTTGCCGCTTCGGTTGCAGAGTTTATCAATATGCTGAAAAAGTCGGGAGTAAAGACCGGAATCGTTTCCCACCACAAGGCATCCAACCGCAGTGAAAACTGGGGCAAGGTGCATCATACCCTTAAAATGATAGACGATGCATGCAAGGACGGACTTGATATATATTGCGATGTCTATCCCTACAGTGCCTTTAATACCGACCTTGCCGCAGTGCTTACTCCCTTGGAGTTCAGAGCAAGAAAAGAAGCAGACCGCCGCGCCGCATTGGATGATCCCGAGGAGATAGAAAAGCTCCGCGCTTGGATCATCGACCGCTACGGTAGCGACGATTTGAGTTGGGTGCTTACCGCCCGTATTCCCAACGTTCCTGAGTTTTCGGGCAGATATATAAATGACATTGCCGAGGAGCTTGGTACAGATCATTTAAGCGCTTTGGTCGAGCTTTGGAAGCGCTCCGATCTTTCGGGTTATGCCTGCTTCTTTGCTACAAGTGAAGATGACATCGAAACAGTACTGAAACACCCCCGAGCAATGATATGCACCGACAGCGGCTCACTGATAAATCCCAATACGGTTCATCATCCCCGTCTGCGCGGTTCATTCCCCCGCGTGTTGGGCAGATATGTTCGTGAAAAGGGAATTATCACCCTTCCCGCAATGATCCGCAAAATGACATCACTCCCTGCCAGAGTCTACGGCTTTAAATCCAAAGGTCTTGTATGGGAAGGCATGGATGCCGACATCTGCATCTTTGATGCAGAGAAGATCATCGACCGCGCAGAATATACAAGCTGCTTCGAGCGTGCCGAAGGCTTGAATTATGTCATCGTCGGCGGCAAGATCGCAGCGGAAAACGCCGCTTACAACGGTGAGCGAAATGGTAAGGTTTTACTTCGATAAAACAATTGTGTGAGGAAATGAGAATGGATAATCAACTGATCAAAAGGATCGACGAAATGGTCGATGCCGATTATGACAATATAGTCAAGGATATAATCGAACTTGTCAACATCAAGAGCGTAAGGGGAGAGCCACTGCCGGGCGCACCCTTTGGTGAAGGCCCGCGCAAGGTGCTTGACAGAGTGCTTGAAATGGGCAAGGAGCGTGGCTTTGTCACCCGCGAGTACAAGGATACAGGTGTTGTCAGTGTAGCGCTTGACGATGGTGAAATAGATCTGGGTGTTTGGATACACGGTGATGTGGTGCCCGAAGGCGACGGTTGGATCTATGAGCCTTATAATGCTACCGAGTATCAGGGCAGAGTCATCGGCAGAGGCGCGACCGATAACAAGGGTCAGCTTGTAGCCACCCTGCGAATCCTGCAGATATTCAAGGAACTGGGAATCAAGCTGAAATATACCCCTGCAATGTATGTGGGTAGCAATGAAGAGACCGGAATGGGCGATATGATTGGCGTTCCCGGTAACGATGATGCAAAGGGTTTTATCAACCTGTACAAGTGCCCCAAGCTTTCTCTTGTTCCCGATGGCGGCTTTCCTATGGGATATGGCGGAAAGGGAGGAATGTATATCTGGCTTCGCGCAAAGAAGCCCTTCTCCGGTGTTGAGATCAATGCAGGTCTGCCCGAATCACCCGGCAGAGCCATGGCGGTAGTAGATGCAAAGCAGTGCCCCGAGCTCGCAGATTGCATAGTTGAGTGCGGTGAAAAGGTAACCATCACCGCCGAGACAGCACCAAAGCACCTTGCACATCCCGACTCCAACGGAAATATGATCACCCTTATTACAAAAGGCTTGCTCCAAAGTGACCTGCTCTGTGAAGATGATAAAAAGATGGTGGACTTTTTGCGCCGTATTTCCCTTGATGTTGAGGGTGAAATGTTCGGTATAAAGAGCGGTGGCGGTGTAACGGGTGATCTTACCCTTGCGACCCGCGATGTGATTATGCAGGACGGCAAGGCTGAGATCTGCATCAATATTCGTTACCCCATTGAGATAACATTTGACGAGATAGTAGAGCGTATGGCTCGCGTCAGCGTCGATAATGGCTTTGAAGTTTCACGTGCAAACAGAGGTGTAAACCCCTATCTCAATCCTAATGATACCGAGGTAGTGCTGAAGCTTACCGAGATCGCCAACAGCATTACCGGCTGGGATCAGAAGCCCTATACAGTGGGCGGCGGTACATATGCACATAGACTTCCCAACGCCTATGTTTACGGAATGAACGGCTGCTTCCGTCCCGAGGGTTTCCCCGAAGGTCACGGCGGCGCTCACGGCAAGGATGAATTGGTATCCATCTTCCGTCTGCAGAATGCAATGAAGATATATGCCCGCGCAATGCTTGCCCTTAACGAAATGGAATGGTGAGGCTCACTTCGTTCGCAATGATATTTTTTGCCTGCGGCAAAAAGTGATATACGGCGGTCGCCGTGTGATATTCTCCTACGGAGAGTGATATATTTTGCTTGCTGCAAAATATTAAGGTGTCGCGCTTGCGCGACAGATTATTAAAATATCGACAACAAAAAAGAGCAACCGGGTCGGTTGCTCTTTTTATTTTGATCAAATAATCAGGTATTCTTCATAATAACGGTGCCTATGCATTCACTTACGTGTTCACAAGCATCGACACAGGCCTCAAAGCAATCATAGATCTCTCTCCAGGCAAGTATGGAGAATACATCTTTGGGATCGGCTGTGAGGGCGTGCATAGAGGAAAGATAGAGATCGTCACATTCTTCTTCAACATCGTTGAGTTCAATGATGAGCGCCTGTATCTTCTTGGAGCGCTTAAAGTTTTCAAACTCACCCATAAGCTGACAGAGAAGATCGCAAGATCTGACGATATTCTTTGCAAATGTGACAGCGTTAGCGGGAACAGTCTTAATATTGTAGATGAAGAACTCCTGAAGGATCTCTTCAACCTTGTCGGTTACCTCATCCAGCTTATTGCTCAATGCATCCAGGTCTTCGCGGTCAACGGGGGTTACAAATGCCTTTGCAAGTGCGGCTTCCATTTCGTGTTTCTTTATATCAGCACTATGCTCGATCTCGTGCATAGCTTTGAGCATTTCATTAATATTAGTCACATCATAGTTTTCAAGGCAAGATACAAGATATGTAGCAGCCTTTTTGGAAAGAGCAGCGCCTTCCGCGAAGTTTTCAAAATAGAACTTATCACCTTTAGCCATATTTACAGTTCCTTTCGGTTAATTAAAGATCAATAAGAAGAGCTTGGTCACCCCAAAGGCGAGAAGACCGCATCCGGGGAAGGTAAGTATCCAGGTCAAAACCATTTCTTTTACTACGCCAAAGTTTATTGCCGATATTCTCTTTACAGCACCAACGCCCATAATAGAGGTGGTTTTAACATGGGTGGTAGAAACGGGCAGACCGAATACCGAGCAGAAAACAAGGGAGATAGCAGATGCGATATCGGCGGAGAAGCCTTGATATTTCTCAAGCTTGACCATATCCATACCAACCGATTTGATTATCTTCTTGCCGCCCATAGCGGTGCCTGCACCCATAACGACCGAACAAAGTATCATCAGCCAAGTGGGAATAGCAAAGGAAGCGGCATCACCAACCCCTGTGCCGTTCAGCGTAAACACGCAGAGAAGGATGATTCCCATAAACTTCTGACCGTCCTGGGCGCCGTGCATAAATGCCATAGCCGCAGAGCCGACGATCTGTGCGCCCTTGAAGAAAGGCTCGGTTTTCGGGCGATTTGCCTTATAGAATATCTTTGTAACAAGCTTGCATATAACCCAAGCCAGACCAAAACCGAGAGTAACCGAAATTACAATGCCGTAAAGCACCTTGACCCACTGATCCCACACGATTGCATCAAGACCGCAAAGCGCCATAGCGCCGCCGGTAAGACCTGCAATAAGGGCGTGGCTTTCGCTGGTGGGAATACCGAATACCCAAGCAAGGGTTGCCCAGATAACGATAGCCAACATCGCGGCGCAAAGAACGATAATAACGGTCTCACCGTCTGCCGCGCCGAAATTGACCATGCTTGTAATGGTAACGGCAACTTCATTACTGATCTTGGTCATTACGAATACGCCGAGGAAGTTAAACACTGCAGCCATAAGGATGGCGGCCTTCGGAGGCATACATCTTGTAACAACGCAGGTGGCAATTGCATTGGGTGCATCTGTCCATCCGTTGACAAGGATAACCCCCAATGTCAAAGAAACGGCAATAAACAGCAACGGATTGGCAGTCATCTGTTGCCAAAAAGTTAAAATATCACTCATTTAATGCAACCACTCTCAATTGTTTATTTCTTGTTGAGTCTTTCGCCTACAGCACCGCCGGGATGGATAACGGCAAATTGCTCATTACGATAGCCTGTCTCTTCAATAAGAGCAGCCTGCAGAGCATCAAAAATAGCATTGGTAACAATAAAGCTTGTTGTTCCCTGGCTATTGTATTTGTCGGTCTCCTTAGTTATCTTCATAGGCAGAACGATGTCCGCGCCCTGTGCCAAGGGGGAAGACAGATTTTCGGTAACCGAAATAATAGTTGCGCCCTTGCCCCGTGCAATGTCCATAATGGGCAGCAGCTCGGCAGTCTTTCCACCGCGGGAAGCAAGCAGAAGAACATCACCTTTCTGAATATATCCGGTTGCGCCGTGAACTGCTTCAGCAGGGGAGATAAAGCGTGCGGGACGCTCGATGCAGCACATCAAATGTGCAAAGTGCTGGCAAGCGATACCGGTATGTCCGCAGCCTGCAGCAGCGATACGCTCAGCCTTGGCAAGAGCATCGACAGCTTTGGCAAAGGCTTCTTTGTCCATATGCTCCCAAGTAGCTCTTACATCATTAGCTTCGATTTCAAATGCCTGTGCGGCATAGTCTTTTGCTTGTTCGTTCATAAAACTATCAAACTCCTTTCACCTTGTTTTATCATACATTAAAAAGCCTAGAAAATCAACAAATATATGGTAAAAATTATCTCTCTATTTGTTGACTTATTCCGCAAATCAAACTATAATAAATATGATATTACCACATTTGGGAGGATAATTATGAATAAGGCTAATAAGATCAAAGCACCCTTTTTTGAAATAGGCCCTAAGTCCTATCTCTTCGGTGACGATATTCTCGAACTGGCAAAGGCTGCTGACAAGGCTTCTGAAAAGTATGATGTAGATATCATCTTTACTTGCCCCGTAGTTGACATTCGTCGTG
>CAZOSH010000027.1:0-10264 GCA_964582395.1 uncultured Oscillospiraceae bacterium
CACAACTGCTTTTCTATTCACCACAAATGAGCCGCAGTCACTATGTATTAGGTAGCAGAAACTACCCTTTATATAGTAACTCTTGGTTGGGCATAATTGCGTATTTTTCTATTTTTACGCAAGAATAACGAGTTTCAAGTGCAGCGATGTGCTCCTTTGCTATTGTTCCAATAGGAGACAGTACGATTTCGGCAGGAGCAAGCCCCTGCCCTACGGCAATATGTGAGAGAATAGGTTTTCGCTTTTCGGTGCAGATCGTTACGAAATATACCCCGTTTTGAGAATAATCATATTCCTTAAGTCGCGTGGGGATGCGTTTTGGTTTGTCCATAAGATGATACCTATTTGATCCGTCGGCTTTGCCGACACCTTAACATTTTGCAGAGCAAAATACTTCATATTGCAGAGCAAAATACTTCATATTGCAAAGCAATACTTCATTGCCGAAAGGCAACTTCACTTTGACCAAAGGTCAAAACTTCACTGCGACCAACGGGAGCTTACAGCGGTTTTGCGGTTATTTTTGCATATCTTCTCGGATATACTTCAGGGGTGGGGCGGACTTTTTTGACCACCACGATCCGTCTTTCGGGGAACTCATCGCCCACCGAGTAGGTATATATCTTTTCAATCTTGCCGCCTAAGACTTGCAGCGCTTTCTGCGCCTGCTCGTCTTCTTCGGTGTTCATTCCCTTCATGGCAAGGAGATAGCCGCCCACCTTAAGCATGGGCATGGTCAGCTCAAGCAGAATATTTAGCGAAACTACAGCTCTTGCTGTGGCAATGTCGAACTTTTCGCGGTTTTTAAGGGCGTATTCCTCCGCTCTTGCGGCAACAAACTTACCGCCTATGCCCAAAGCACGGGCGCTTTCGTCGACAAAGGCGATGCGTTTGGCGGTGGAATCCACGCCGGTTATATCAAGCTCGGGCTTTGCGCAAAGGAGGGGAAGGGAGGGAAAACCGCCGCCGCAACCCACGTCGATTATCTTTTTGCCTTCAAGCTGATGGCAGGAAAGCAGATACAGACAGTCGGCAAAGTGCAGACGAGCCACCTTGTCATCCTCGGTGATGGCGGTCAGGTTCATTACCTTGTTCTTCTCCACCAGCATATCGGCAAATCTTTCCATTCTGTCCAAAGCCGCGTTATCAAAATCAAGTCCCCAAGCCTTGGTTACAGCCGAAATCGTGTCTGCGATCTTCATTTTTTATCACCTCTGTGGCTGAGATATACCATCAGCGCACCGATATCGGCGGGAGAAACGCCGCTGATTCGGGAAGCCTGTCCCAATGTGGAGGGACGGACGCGGTTCAGCTTTTCTCTCGCTTCGATGCGGACGGTATTTATTTCCATATAATCTATATCCTCGGGCAGGGGGGAGTTTTCGAACTTTTTCTGCTGCTCGATGTCGTTAAGCTGACGCTTGATATAACCCTCGTATTTGACCTCGGTCTCAACAAGGGATTGCACACGCTTGGAAAGGGCGGGACGGGTGGTATCCACCCTTGCAAGGCAGGCATAATCCATCTGAGGACGGCGGATAAGCTCAGCAACTGTGCTTCCGTTGTCGACGGGGGTAGTGCCGCGGGAGATGAGAATGTCATTTACACCGCTTGTGGGGGAAATAACCGTCTTTTTGACGCGGTTTATCTCCTCTTCCACCTGCTGCAGCTCTTTTTTCATATGTTCGACTCGCTCTTTTGCAACTAAACCAAGCTCGAAGCCCTTTTCCATAAGGCGGGCATCGGCGTTATCCTGACGGCAAAGCAGGCGGTATTCGCAGCGGGATGTCATCATTCTGTAAGGCTCGTTGGTGCCGCGGGTGACTAAATCGTCGATAAGTGTGCCGATATAGCCGTCGGAGCGGGAAAGCACAAAGGGAGCTTTGCCGTCAATGTAAAGGGCGGCATTTATGCCTGCAATAAGTCCCTGGGCGGCAGCTTCCTCGTAGCCCGAGCTTCCGCAAAGCTGACCTGCGGCAAAAAGTCCGTCAAGCCCCTTAAGGCTCAAGATATGGGTAAGGCAAAGCGGATCAATGCAATCATATTCGATTGCATAGCCGGGGCGCATCATTTGGGCATTTTCAAGGCCTTCAATGGAATGTATCATCTCAATCTGGGTATCTTCGGGCAGAGAAGTGGACAAACCCTGCAGATAAAGCTCGCAGGTGTCCTTGCCGCAGGGCTCTAAAAAGAGCTGATGGCGCAGTTTATCGGGGAATTGCACCACTTTGACCTCGATGGAGGGGCAATAGCGGGGGCCCACACCGTCGATAGTGCCGTTATAAAGAGGAGAACGGGGCATTGCTTCCTCAATGAACTTGTGGGTCTTTTCGTTGGTATATGTCAGCCAGCAGCATTGCTCATTTTTGGGAGGCTGATGCTCTGACTTGAAGGTGAAGCCTTCTTCATCATCGTCACCATATTGGGGAATCATCTTGGAATAGTCCACAGTCCTTCCGTCAATACGGGGAGGAGTACCGGTCTTGAAACGGCGGAGATCAAGGCCGAGATCTATGAGAGATTGGCTGAGCAGGTCGGCGGAATACATTCCGTCGGGGCCCATTTCACGGGTGACCTGACCGGTGTAGGTCTTGGCTTTAAGATATGTACCGGTCGCCAAAATCACTGCGTCGGCAGTGTAATATGCCTCTCCGTGGAGGTTGAGCTTCCATTTTCCGTCCTCTGATTTGGTCAGCTTTGCCGCCTCTCCCTGACGGAGAGAAAGGTGAGGAACGCTTTCCAAAACATTGCGCATATATGCACGGTACGCCATTCGGTCGGATTGAGCGCGGGGCGAAAAAACGGCAGGACCTTTGCCGCGGTTGAGCATACGGAATTGCAGGCAAGCCGCCTCTGCCGCTCTGCCCATTTCACCGCCTAAAGCGTCTATCTCGCGCACAAGCTGACCCTTTGCGGTGCCGCCGATGGAGGGGTTGCAGGGCATATTGCCCACCGCATCAAGAGAGGTGCAAAGGCACAAAACACTCTTGCCCATACGTGCGGGAGCGAGAGCAGCCTCGATTCCTGCGTGACCTGCGCCAACGACTATAATATTATAATGTCCGGAAAAGTACTCCATAAAAAACGCCTCTATTTATGATAAAAAATTGTATAATAGATAACTAATATTACTATTTGTAATCAAAATTATCCGCTTTTTCGGGAAAATCTGGCTTGTGGGATGGGTTTGTCGGGGGCGGTGCGGATAGTATTGATTGGGTGACGGTTGTGTCTGTTTTGCTTCTATAGCCTTATTTTCCCACACAAAAACGGCTGAATATCTCGCTTGCAATATCGGCAGATGCGGTCTCGCCCGTTATCTTGCCAAGCTCTGAAAGGGCGCGCTCGGCATCGCTTAAAAATGCATCGGCAGTCAATCCCGCTTCGGCGCATTGAGCGGCAAGAGAGCAAGCTTCACTTGCAGAGCGCATCAGCTTTGCCTGTCTGGGAGAGGTTACAAGCACGCCTTTTGAGTCGGGGATAAGTCCCTTCAGCCACTCTGCCAGGGCATCTATACCATCAAGTGTCTTTGCCGATAAAATGAAAATATTTGCAATATCAAGATCTTTGATCTTTTGCTCAAAATCGGGCAAAATGCCAAGGTCGCTTTTATTTATTACTGCACATTTGGGGAGATCTTCGGGGATGAGCTTTGAGGCTTCAATATCCTCCTCGGTCAGCTCTTGTGAACCGTCGAAAACACAGATCACCGCTTGTGCGGTTTTGGCGGCATCCTTACTGCGCTGGATTCCCATAGCTTCAGCCTTGCCTCCCGCTTCTCGGATACCCGCAGTATCAAGCAGACGGAAAAGCGCTCCTCCCGCGGTAATATGTTCCTCGATCACGTCGCGGGTAGTGCCCGCTTCTTCGGTGACGATTGCCCGTTCCTGACCTGCCAGGGCATTGAAAAGGGAGCTTTTTCCCGCATTGGGCTTGCCAATGACTGCAACGGGTATACCGTTCTTTATTGCGTTGCCCCGTTCAAAGCCGTCGGCAAGGTTTTTAAGGCGGTTAGCCGCGGCTTTAAGGGTTTGAGCCGCTTTTTCATATTTAAAAGGCTCGATATCCTCATCGGTATAATCGCAAACCGCGTAGTAATGAGCCAAAAGTGCCGTCAATTCGGTGCGAAGTGCTTTTATCTCACCACTGACCGAGCCTGAAAGTTGTTGCACAGCGGTCTGCGCCGCAAGCTCTGAGGTGGAATGTATCAGATCCGCAGTGGCTTCTGCCTCGGTGAGGTCAAGCTTGCCATTTAAAAATGCCCGTTTGGTGAACTCGCCCGGTTCGGCATATCGGGCACCCGCTCTCACCGCGCTTTCAATAGCCGCGGTGACGATGGCGGCAGAGCCGTGGGTGTATATCTCTGCCATAGGTTCGCCGGTGTAGGAGTTGGGTGCCTTGAAATAGGTTGCCATACACAGATCTACGGTTTTACCCTCACGACCTAATAACTTCCCGTAATATAACTTATTAATAATACGTTCTGTTGTTGATTTTTTGCATTTTGCGATGAAAATATCGTCCAAAATGCGGTCACAGCCTTCGCCCGAAAGCCTGACAATGCCGATTGCGGCAGGTAAAGCGCCGCCGGAAGGAGCAACGATTATATCATTCACGGTAGTTCACCGCCCTTGCACATAATACTTCACATTACAGTATAGCACACTTTTCGTCCATTGCAAAGGGGGAGAGACAAAGATAGACAAGGCTTTTGGGTCAATATTGAAAAAACTGTCGGCATATGCTATTATATGTTCAAACAAGTCTGCACAGAGAGGAGCGGTTGATCAAATGTCGTCATATTTACCTATATTTATGTTGTTTATCATTTTGTTCATATTGCTTCGGAACAGAAGGTTTGCGGTTATTAATAAGGTTATAAAAAACAGAAAAACGGAGGGGAAAACCGACATGATCGAACTTGCAAAGAGATTTATCGGCAAAGAGTGCCTTGTTTATGCTTTTGACGGAAGCCATCAGTTTGAGGGTGTCATCAGGGAGGTCAGCGACGGAGCTATATTATTGGAAAAAGGGGAACAGTTCGAGGCTATCAACCTTGATTTCGTCATAAGAATAAGAGAATACCCCAAGAATAAAAAGGGTAAGAAAAAGTCGGTAGTCCTTGACTGACAAGGCTTTTAGGGCAAAAAGGAGAGTAATATTCCTTTTTTGCTTGACCGAACGGACAAAAAAGAGTATTATATTTATACCATTAATAATATTAGGGGGATAACTATGAAAAAGTTTTTTGCTGATTTCAAGGCCTTTATCTCCAGAGGCAATGTAATCGACATGGCAGTCGGCGTTGTTGTCGGCTCCGCTTTCACCGCAATCGTTAACAGCCTGGTCAAGGATATCATTACTCCTTTTGTCGGTATTTTCACCGGCGGTATTGATTTCTCTGATAAGCAGTATGTTCTGGCATCTCATGTTGATGAGGCAACAGGCGAAACCATAATTGACAACGCAATTCGTTGGGGTAATTTCATTCAGCTTATAATCAATTTTATAATCATCGCTTTTGTTATTTTTGTTATCATCAAGGCTATTGCAAAGCTTGGTGAGAAGAAGCGCCTTGAAGAAGAGGCTGCCGCTGCCGCAAAGAAGGCAGAGGAAGAAGCTGCCGCCGCAGCTGCTGCAGAGGCTGAAGCAAACAAGCCCGATCCTCAGATCGAACTGCTGAAGGAGATCCGCGATCTGCTGAAGAAATAAGCAGAGAATTAAATAGCTTAAAAACCCAAATCCCGTTGAGCCCCAAGGCTTGACGGGATTTTTTGTTGTGGTTACAAAACAATCCTTCCTTCAGCCTTCGGCTGCCACTCTCCTTTACACAAGGAGGGCATTCGGCAGTATATCCAGCTGCATTAAGAGCACTGTTTAGCTGTGACACCGCCGCAATTTAGCTATGCGTAGCATAGTTTAGCTGTGGTAAAGTCACTAATTAGCTGCCACAGCGTGTAATTTAGCACTATATCACCGTATTTTTGCATATAGCTTTGTTTTTCGACGGCGGGATTTGAGCATTTTCATTATTTCCCTATGATATTCTTAAGAAAAGGAAGTGAGAAAATGCCGAAAGCTTTGATTTCCAGGGAGTTTAAGAGGATCGCCACGGATGAAATTTTTCCAAACCCAAACCAACCGAGACGGATATTTGACGAAGAAGCGATAGCCGAGCTTGCCAAAAGCATTGAAAATTATGGGGTAATAACCCCGCTGACGGTGAGAAAGACCCCTCGCGGTTATGAGATTGTGGCAGGGGAGCGGCGTTTGCGGGCGGCAAAACGGGCGGGAGTAAAGAATGTGCCTTGCTATATAGTAGATGTGGGAGAAAAAGAAAGTTCTCTGATGGCAATCGTAGAAAACCTGCAAAGAAAGGATCTTGATTTCTTTGAGGAAGCCCTGTCTCTTCGGTGCTTGATTGAAAAATACGGGCTCACTCAGCAACAGACCGCCGAGAGAATAGGTAAGACCCAAAGCGCGGTGGCAAACAAGCTCAGACTTTTGCGGCTTTTGCCTGAAACAGCAAGATTTATCAGGGAAAAGGGGCTCAGCGAGCGCCATGCAAGGACTTTGCTTCGTTTGCCTGAGGAAATGCAGCAGTCTGCGGCAGAAGCAATGGCGCAGCAAGAAATGACGGTGCAGCAGGCAGAGGGGTACGTGGACAGACTTCTCGCGGGAGAACAAGAAAAAGCGGAAAATGCCAATAGAACGGAAAAAATACCAAAGAAACCTATAGTTTTTATTAAAGATGTTCGGATATTTTACAATACTATTATGCGCGGAGTGGAAACGATGCGATCATCGGGGCTTGATGTTATGGTGAAAAAGGAGCAAAAAGAGGGAAACATCGTGTTTACGGTAACCGTACCGGAGGGAAGCTCGCTTCGCTCGCAGTGAAGGGATAAGAGAATAGGTGTCGGCACAGCCGACTGATTGGTAGGGGCGACAGCCCACTGCCGCCCGTATTCACAATCTCGCGCTGCTTTGCTACCACTGCTGCCCATAGATAGGCGCCTTCAATCAAGCGTTGCCAACACTTTTCGCATATATTTCGCTAAAGTGTTTCACGTGAAACATCCTGACAAAGCTGTCCTCCTGCTTTTGATTGTTTCACGTGAAACATTATCTTTATTTATAAATATTTTTCGATTTTTCTGTATACCATATTGCTTTTGAGCCTTTTGCAGATTATAATAAAGATACAAACTGCAAAAGGAGGGCAAAATGGGCAAAATTATAGCAGTCGCCAACCAAAAAGGCGGCGTAGGAAAAACCACAACCTGCCTAAACCTTGCTTGCTGTGTTGCGTCAATGGGTAAGAAGGTTTTAATGTGTGATTTTGACCCCCAGGGAAATGCAAGCTCAGGCCTTGGAACCCTTGCGGCTCAAGGGGAAAGCATATATGATGCCGTAGTTTCGGACATAGATATTCCAATCAAAAAAACCAAGTGGTGCGATGTGCTTCCTGCAGACATCCGTTTGGCATCTGCCGAGCAGGAGATCGCCTTTATGGACGATAGGGAATATCGACTTAAAAATGTGTTGGATAAGTATAAGGACAGTTATGATTTCATTTTTATAGATTGTCCACCCTCTTTGGGTATGCTTACTCTTAACTCTCTTGCCGCTGCTGACACTGTTTTAGTGCCTATGCAGTGCGAATATTACGCATTAGAGGGTCTTTCACTGCTTGTAAACAGTATAAAAATGGTCAAAAAGAAGATAAATCCCGCTATTGATATTGAGGGAATTGTTCTTACAATGTATGACGGAAGAACAAATCTCACCATTCAGGTTGCCGAGGAGATAAAAAAATACTTCGGCGGCAAGGTGTATAAGACGGTTATTCCTCGCAATGTCCGCTTGTCGGAAGCGCCTTCCCACGGTCTGCCTATTATTGCTTATGACAGACTTTCCAAGGGCGCCGAGGCTTATAAGAGCTTAGCGGGCGAGTTTTTGGCAAAAAATAAGTAGGAAAGGGGATAGCTATGGTTACGGGAAAAGGATTGGGCAGAGGACTTGACTTCGGCAAGGGACTTGAAAACATTTTCGGTGACGAAGCGGTAGCCGAGGAAACTGTAAAAGGATTGCGTATCAGCGAGATAGAGCCTAATAAGGATCAGCCCAGACGGGATTTTGACAGTGAAAAGCTTGAAGCATTGGCAGAAAGCATCCGTCAACACGGCGTTATTACCCCAATAACAGTGCGTAAAACAGGGGAAACCTATCAAATAATTGCAGGTGAAAGAAGGTGGCGCGCCTCACGAATGGCGGGTTTGTCAGAAATTCCCGCAATTATCCTTGATGCAGACGATCAAAAGTCCTATGAATTGGCACTTGTTGAGAATCTGCAGCGCGATGACCTGAATCCCATTGAAGAGGCGGAGGGTTATCGTACACTTATTGAAAGACTGGGCCTTACCCAGGCAGAAGCATCAGAAAAAGTGGGAATCTCACGATCAGCCATTGCAAACTCAATGAGATTGCTGTCACTCCCCGAAAAATTGCAAAAAATGGTGAAGGATGGCGAACTTTCGGCGGGTCACGCAAGAGCGCTGCTTTCATTAAGTAGCGAAAAGAAGATGCTTGATGCCGCAAAGCTTGTTATTTCAAAGGCTTTGAGCGTTCGAGAGACTGAAGCTTTGGTAAAAACCTTGTTAAAAGAGCCTAAAACCGCAAAAAAAGACGATATGGCATTGATTTACATTCAGCAGCTTGAAAAATCTATGTCGGAAAGCACCGGACACCGCATTTCCATTGCTCACGGCAAGAAAAAAGGCAAGCTGACCATAGAATATTACGGAAACGAGGACCTTGAAAAGGTTTGCGAGGCCCTTAAGAATATAAAGTGAGGAAGAAAAAATGATAGATATTAAGAGAATAAAGGAAGATCCACAAGGCGTTATTGAGCTTTACGCCAAGAAAGAAAAGGATGCAAAGCAGGAAATTGAAAGAATATTGGAGCTTGATGAGCAGCGCAGAGCCTTGATCCAGCAGACTGAGGCTATGAAAAGCGAGCAAAATAAGGTTTCCAAGTCTGTTCCCGCGCTGAAAAAGGCAGGAGAAGATGTCACCCCCGTCTTTGCAAAGATGAAGGAGCTTGCTGCGGAGATCAAGGCACAGGAAGAAAAGCTCGACGCGGTTGAAAAGGAATACCGCACCCTTATGCTTGCTCTGCCCAATCTGCCCGATGCGGACCTTGCTCCCGGTGGCAAGGAAAACAACGAGCCCATCCGCTATTTCGGTGAGCCCCACGTCTTTGATTTTGAGCCCAAGCACCACGTTGATTTGTGCACTGACCTTGGACTGATAGATTACGACAGAGGCACCAAACTGGCAGGCAGCGGCTTCTGGATGTACAGAGGTCTCGGCTCCCGTTTAGAGTGGGCTTTGCTCAATTATTTTATGGATTGCCACCTTGCAGACGGCTATGAATTCATTATGCCGCCTCACATGTTGGAGTATCAGTGCGGACTTACTGCAGGACAGTTCCCCAAGTTTGCCGACGAGGTATATAAGATAGAAAACCCCACCGATGACAGAGTTCATTATATGCTTCCCACCGCAGAAGCAGCACTGGCAAGTGTCTACCGTGACGAGATACTTACCGAAGCTGATCTGCCCAAAAAGATGTTCGCATATACCCCATGTTTCCGCAGAGAAGCAGGCTCTTACCGTAGTGATGAAAGAGGAATGGTAAGAGGACATCAGTTCAATAAGGTTGAAATGTTCCAGTTCACCAAGCCCGAGGATTCCGATGAGGCATTTGAAGAGCTGGTCAAGAAGGCAGAGGATCTTGTCAAGGGACTCGGCTTCCATTTCCGTACCGTAAAGCTTGCAGCAGGCGATTGCTCCGCATCTATGGCAAGAACCTATGATATAGAGATACAGATCCCCTCTATGAACGGATATAAAGAGGTCTCTTCGGTCTCCAATGCCCGTGATTATCAGGCACGCCGCGGAAATATCCGCTTCCGTCGCGAAGGCGGAAAGCCCGAGTATGTCCATACCCTTAACGGCTCCGGTCTGGCAACAAGCCGTATTTTCCCCGCAATGGTGGAGCAGAATCAGCTTAAGGACGGCAGTATAGTTGTTCCTGAGGTTCTGCGTAAGTACCTGGGTGGAATTGAAATCATCCGCAAGGAAGACTGATTTACCTTGTAATTATTGACTTTTGTGCCTGCGCGGTATATAATAACAGTGTTGTGAATATACAAAGGAGTGGGGAAATGCTTTATCATAAGATGAACATTGCGGGAAT
>CAZOSH010000028.1:0-10210 GCA_964582395.1 uncultured Oscillospiraceae bacterium
CCCCGTCTGTTTTGGCGAAAAAGAGACCTGAAAACATATCATTGACTCCCAATGCGCCGCCGGGCACGGGGAGCATTTTTGCAAAGGCTTCTTCGGTGAGCGCGGCAGCTCTTTGTGCCTTGGTCTCCTTGCAAGGACGGAGGGAATACTCGTTGCACAGTCTTTCGGTCAGCGCGAGCAGGTCGCCCTCGTTTCCTTCCTTCAGCTCCAGCTCGATCTCGCTGATAAAAAGCAGACGGTTTTCCTGCTTTAAAACTCCGTAGTCAAAGCTCAGCTCGACGAGAGATGCACCCTCTATCATAAGACGGCAGCTTCGCTCAAAGGAGGAGGAATAGATGGGCGCAAGTGCGGCGCTGCGCAACACTTCTTTTGCACTTTCGGGCAGGTCAGGGCGGGCGCAGAGAGCAACCACACCCGATTGAATATCGGGGGCATTTTCCTCTGCTTCAAAGCGGGCAAGCTCACTGACACGGTATTTCAAACAACAGACCGAGCGCTCGTTCTCGCGGCGCAGCCGCAGAGAAAGCCCTGCCTTTTTCAGCGCTCCGTCGGGGGTGTCAAAATAGTCCGCTTCCATAATGTAAACTGTGCGGCCACATATAAAAAGCTCGTCCCGAGAGAGTATTTCCTCTGCAATACATTGGGGAACGGGCGACAGCTTGACTTCGATTTCCATAGTATCATCTCCACACAAGATATTGTAGCATCTCACTTTATTTTTGACAACAAAAAGACAAAATATTGTCTGTAAACTTTTATAATTCTCTTTATTTTTTATATATAGTATGATATAATATGATGGATAAAGTGGATAAATATATTTGAACATAAAAAGGGAGGAAAAAATATGCTGAACAGAATAGTGGTAACCATTGACGGACTGCCCTATACCGTAATCGCAGAAGAGACCGAGGAGTATATCCGCAAAAATGCTGCTCTGGTCAACAAAGAGATAGAAGATATCAAGGCGGCAACTCCTTTTTCTTCCATGACCGCCGCAGTGTTGGCAGGAATGAATATTGCCGATAAGTATTACAAGGCTCTTTCCATGACCGAAGGCCTTCGTCAGCAGGTCAAGGATTATGCCAAGGAAAATGCCGAGCTTCGTACTCAGCTTAATAAGCTTAAGAAAAGATAAACTCTCATAAAAACAGACCCTCTTAAGAAAGGACGGTGAAGAAGGTGGCTTTAGAGCTTATAAGCCCTGCTCATAATTTTGATATGCTTCAGGCGGCTGTGCAGACAGGCGCTGATGCTATATATCTTATTGCGCCCGATTGCGGTGGCCGTGACACCTTCTCTGCCGATGAACTTATTGAGGCTGTAAAATATTGCCGTCTCCGCGGCGTGAAGGCTTATGTCTATTTTGGCGGAATTGTTACCGATGAGGAACTTTTAAAGCTCAAACACCTTGTGGTCGCCGTCAATGAGGCGGGTGCAGATGCCGCAGTAGCAGGGGATATAGGCCTTATCAGGATGATACGCAATCTGACCCCCGACTTGGATATCCACGGTTCGGAGCAGCTTGCAGTACATAACCTTGCAGGGGCAATGGCAGCCAAAAGGATGGGACTTTCCCGTATTTGGCTTGCAAGAGAGTTGTCCCTCGAGCAGATCAAATTTATTTGCGATAGAATTGACATAGAGATTCAGGTGTTCTGCCACGGCAGTCAGTGCGTTTCCTATTCGGGACAGTGCTATATGTCGGCGGCAGTAGCTTCCCGCAGTGCAAACCGCGGAAAATGTATGCAGCCCTGTAAAATGGCATATTCCTATTTCGGCGATGCTCCCGCAGAGCATCTCAGTCTTAAGGATATGTGCTTGGCTCAACAGCTTGGCGAGCTTGAAAGGGTTGGCGTAGGTGCGGTCTACATTGAAGGCCGCGGCAAACGCCCTGAGTATGTGGCGCTTGCCACCGATATGTATAAAAAGGGCATCAAGAGCGGCAAGGCTCCTTCCCGCGGTGATATTTTGAAGTTGGAAAGCCTTTTTGCCCGTGACGGCTTCAGCGACGGATACTTAAAGGGTGATAAGAGCGGCTCGATGTTCGGTATTCCCAATGAAGCCCCCGACAGAGAAGCAAGAAGCGCCTTCAGTGACGCCAGAAAGCTTTATCAGGGCGAGGGTGAAAAGCCATTAGTGTCCGTGGATATGTTCTTTACCGCTCGTGACGGCGAAGAAATGAGCCTTATCTGCCGCGACTATAACGGCAATCAGTATGAGGTCTATTCACCCGCTCCCGGCTACAGCAAAAAACCTACCACAAAACAAGAAGTAGAAAGCTGGCTGAGACGAACCGAGCGAACTGTTTTCGCCGTTTCTCAATGCCATATTGATATAGATGAAAGCTTGCGCATCACCCCCGCAGCGGTTGCGGCAATGCGCAAGAATTGCCTTGAAGGACTTGCCCTACGCCGCAGACTTGTACCTGAACGACCCTCGGGTACATGGCAGCCGGGACTTAAGCGCTTAGGCTTCAGAGAAAAACCCCGTTTCGCGCTGTCTTTCCTTAAGACCGAGCAGATCACTCCCGAAATACTCGACACCGAGCCTGAGTTTGTCTATCTCCCTCTGTGGCGTATGCACGAGGACAGTAAGATAATCGAGCTACTTCGCGGCCGCGGGATCATTCCCTGCGCGGTGCTGGACAGAATTACCTCCGATAAGGATTGGCCCGAGGTGCTGATGGCACTCCGCGAACTGAAAAAAGCGGGACTGGAGCACATAATGTGCGCAAATGCAGGTCAGGCGGTGCTGCTTGAGACCCTTGGTTTCATTCTTCACGGCGATTTCGGAATGAATGTTATGAACTCACAGTCGGTGAAGGAGCTTAAGGCTTTGGGTCTTTCTTCCTGCACACTGTCCTTTGAAATGACCTTTATGCAGATGAAGGAACTTTCTATGGGCTTGGATTGTGAGATAATCGTCTACGGAAGATTGCCCTTGATGGTTACCGAAAACTGTATTATTCACAAGCACAAGGGTGTACATACCTGCCATAACGGCTCAACCACCCTTATCGATAAAACAGGACGAAGCTATCCGCTGCTTCCCGAAAAGGGTTGCCGAAACACCCTTTACAATGCGGAAAAACTGTGGCTTGCAGACAAGACCGCCGACTATGAGCGGTTGGGACTGCGCACCCAAAGACTTTGCTTTACTACCGAAAACAGCAAGGAGTGCTTAAAAGTGGTTCAGGCTTATCTTGGCAAGGCGGAGGCAACTCCCGAGCGTGCCACAAGAGGATTGTATTACAGAGGAAATATATGATTATTCTTGCATCAGCATCACCCAGACGGAGAGAATTGCTTTCACAGATCTGTGATTTTACAGTAATGGTCTCCGACTGTGACGAAAACTGCTCAATAACCGACCCTGAGACCTTGGTTTGCGAATTGTCCCTGCGCAAGGCAAGGTCTATAAAGGTGAGTGCCGAAGATATTGTTATCGGCGCTGACACGGTAGTGGCAGTCGACGGAAAAATACTCGGTAAGCCTCACTCACGGCAAGAGGCAAAGGAAATGCTTTCGGCGCTGTCGGGCAAGACCCACAGCGTATTTACCGGTGTCACCGTCGTAAAGGGAAGTATGGTACATACCTTTACCGAGCGTACCGATGTGACCTTTTATGAGTTGTCAGAGGAGCTTATTGACCGTTATGTTGAGAGCGGTGAGCCTATGGATAAGGCGGGCGCTTACGGCATTCAGGGCAAAGGCTGTGTGTTGGTGCAAGGTATCAGCGGAGATTATTTCAATGTGGTAGGGTTGCCCGTGGCGCGGCTTTACCGTGTTTTAGACCAATTCGGAGGATTAAAAGCTGATGCGTAAGCTTTTTAAGTCTAAAATATTTATATTCGGGCTCATTCTCGCCGTGCTTGCTTTCGGCGTAATGATCTATGCCTTCGTTTCCCCGTCACCCACGCCCATAAGCAATCTGATGGGCGTTATAGTCACCCCTTTTGAAAAGGCGGTCAATTGGGTTGGCGACGGAGTCGGAGGCTTTTTTGCATATTTCAAGGGTTATGATGACCTTGAAAAAGAGAATCAGCGTCTTTGGGATCGCATTGCCGAATACGAACAGATGGAAGCTGAGTACTATGCCGCCATCAGCGAAAATGAAGAGCTTCGCAAACTTGCGCAGCTCAAGCAGAAACGAAGCGATCTGACCTTTGAGATGTGCTCGGTGGTATCGGTGGTTACCGAGGGATACACAAGCACATTCACCATTAATCGCGGCACAGCTGACGGCATTTCGGTGGGCGATTGTGTTATGACTGATGCGGGATTTGTAGGCTATATCAGCTCTGCGGGACTCAAAAGTGCAGAGGTCATAACCTTGGTCAATATCGAAACAAAAATAGCCTGTCTTGTTTCCCGTACCCGTCAGGCAGTAGTTGCGGAGGGCGATTTTGCTCTTTCCGCCGACGGACGTCTTAAGCTGTCGTATATCAAGAATGATGCCGACTTAAAGGTTGGCGATATTATAGAAACCAGCGGTGCGGGTGAAAATTACCCAAAGGGAATTATCGTGGGTGTGGTCAAAGAAATTAAGAGTGAAAGCCATGGTATTTCACAATATGCAGTTATAGAGCCGTCGGTGGATATATATAAATTGACGACAGTATTTGTTGTCAAGGATTTTGAGATTACGGAGTGAATAGGATTTGCACAAGCACAAAACGGGAGTTTTAATAAAGAGCCTTGTCTACGGCGCACTTGCCGTAGTGCTTTTGGTGTTGCAAAGCTCCCGTGCCACGGGTGTAAGCTTGTGGACCGCAAGCGCAAACTTTATGCCTTTTCTTGTTGCCGCTCTTGCCATCTACGAAAATCCCTATATGGCGGGCGGAATAGGCTTTTTTGCAGGTCTGCTGTTATCGGTGCATTCTCCCACGATAGAAGGTCTTGCAGCCTTTTGGCTTGCCATTTTCGGCGTTGGTTATGCCTATCTTGCCGAACTCTTTTTCAGAAATAATATCGTTCTGTCCATCTTAGGCGGTATGGGCTGTTTGGCGGTGGGCGAGCTTTGCAAATATGTTTTTTACTATATGTTGGTACACGGAGTAGACGTCGGCGCGGGAATGCTGACACTTTTGGGAAGTCTTATTCTGTCGGTTCCATTTGGGGTGATCGTCTGCTATATGGTCAGATGGATATCCCGAAAGTTTTCGGAGGATGAAAGATGAATAGCTCAAACAGCGGAAAATATACCCGCAAGGTAGTGGTGCTTTGCCTGCTGATGCTTGCTATTCTCACCATTATGGTAACACGAATGGCGTATCTTCAGCTTGTTGTAGGCGAAGAGGTCAGCGAGAATATACAAACCACAAGCACAAGAAAATATGACGAGGTAACCTCCCGCGGAGAAATAAAGGACCGCAACGGGGTGACCCTTGTTGCCGATGTTGCCTGCTATACGGTCATCTTTGATTATTACGAGTGGCAAAAGCAGGGTCAGAATGATGTTATCCTCCGCCTTTGCGAAATGCTGAAGTCAAGCAATTTAGAGTGGAATAACGAGCTTCCCATAACCGACGAGGTTCCCTATAGCTACACCTACGCATCAAAGGAAAGTGGAAGCGGCTTGCGCCTTATGCGCTTTTTAAAGGCACGTGAATGGGAAGAGGATATTCCCGCCAGCCGTCTGTTTGCCCTTTTGTGTGAGCGCTACGGGGTGGACGGAGAGCTTACCAGTGAGCAAAAGCGTATGATAATCGGTGTGCGCTATTATCTTGAAATATACGAGTTTTCGGCATATAACTCACCGCTGACCTTTGCTCCCGAGGTGGATATAGATACTGTCGCCACCATAAGCGCATTGTCGGGTGAATTGCCCGGTGTTAAAATAGACATCGGCGCAAGCCGAGAATATTTTACCGATTATGCCGCCCACATTTTAGGCAGGGTAGCGGCAATTTCCCAAAGCGAATATGCTGACAAAAAGGACGAGGGCTATGCCCTTACCGATAGCATCGGCAAGGACGGCATAGAGCAGGCTTTTGAAAGTAATCTCCGCGGTGTTGACGGAGTCAAGGAGATAGTGATCGACAAGCTGACGGGCAAAATAGTGGATGAATACTATTCAAAAGAGCCCGATCCGGGAGATAATGTGACCTTGACCATAGATATCGGTCTGCAGCAGGTTGCCGAAGAGTCGCTGGCAAAGACCATTGAGAATATCAAAAACGGCGGTAACAAGGGCAAGGGTCTTGATATCGAAGGCGGCTCGGTGGTGGTGCTTTCGGCAAAAACGGGAGAAATACTTGCAATGGCAAATTATCCCACCTATAGCCTGATAACCTTTTCAGCCGATTTTAAAGAGAACAACAGCAATACCTTAAAGCCCTTCCTTAATCGCGCCATCGCAGGACTTTATGCCCCCGGCTCTACCTTCAAAATGGTTACCGCACTGGCGGCATTGGAGGAGAAGATAGTAACCCCCACCTATAAGATGCATACCAAGGGCGTATATGAGTTTTATGCTCCTTCATATACCCCCGCTTGCTGGTACTGGAACGATTACGGACTTAACCACGGCGATATAAATGTAAGTCAGGCGCTTGCATATTCCTGTAACTATTTCTTCTACGAAGTTTCCCGTCTTATGGGAATAGACAGGCTGAATTATTACGCATCAATGCTCGGTCTCGGTCAAAAGACGGGAATTGAGATAAGCGGCGAAAAGGCGGGTAATCTTGCAGGTCCCGAAAGCCGCGCCAAAAGCGGCAAGACCTGGTATGCCGCAGAAACCATTCAGGCGGCTATCGGACAGAGTGAACAGCAATTCACACCCTTGCAGATAGCCAGCTATGTTGCAACGGTAGTCAATGGCGGTACAAAATATACACCCCATCTGCTGAAACAAATCACCGACTATACCAACTCCCGGGTAGTGCAGGAAGAGCAGATAACATCTCAGCAGTATGAGTTCTCTGCAAGCAGTATAAAGGCTATCAAGGAAGGTATGCGCGGCGTTGTTACCGAAGACGGTACGGCATCCTCAGTATTTAAAAACTTCCCCATTGAGGTAGGCGGCAAGACCGGTTCTGCACAGACCACAACGGGCAGATCTGCTCACGGTGTCTTTGTTTCCTTTGCCCCTTATAACGATCCTGAAATAGTGGTCTGCGTAGTGGGCGAATATGCGGGCAGCGGCGGTAGTGTTGCCCCTGTTTGCGTGGACATTTATGACTATTATTTCGGCCTTAACTTGGGCGGCGACGAGGAAGTCCCCGCAGAGCAATAAAAAAGCCGCCACAGCTATTGAGAAATGGCGGAAAATGTTGTATAATATGTGATTAACACAGAGAAAAAAGAGGTGAGCATAGATGGGCACAGTCATAGCAGTAGCATCAGGCAAGGGCGGAACGGGAAAAAGCTCCTTTTGTTCCAACATCGCAGTAGCCCTTTGCGCCGCAGGGGAAAAGGTTCTGCTTATTGACACCGATGCAGGCCTGCGCAGTCTTGACCTCATTTTGGGAATGAGCAATAAAGTATTGTTCAGCTATGCCGATGTCATCGAGGGAAAATGCTCGCTGAAAGAGGCGGCTATCACCCACGATGTAGTTAAAAATCTTTATATGCTTACAGCTCCCGCAACTCCCCGTGTCTTCACAAAGGAACAGTGTGATGCGCTTGTTGCAAGAGCAAAAGCTAATTTCACCTACACCATCATAGATTGCCCCGCAGGCATCAGCGACAATGTTATGGATTTCTGCGGCGCAGCCGACAGAGCTATTGTGGTCTCCACCCCCGACCATACCTCACTGAGATGCGGTCAGAAGGCGGGAATATTGATGGAGCAGGAAGGACAGAAGTTTGTTAAAATTGCCGTCAACCGCGTTAGGAGCAACCTGATAAACCGCGGTGAGGCGGTGAATATAGATGCGGCAATGGATCAGGCAGGTTTGGGACTTATCGGCATTATTCCCGAAGATAAGGGAGTGATTGCCTGCGGCAACGGCGGAAAACTTCTTGCCTTTGAAAGAAAAAGTCCTGCTTGGCAGGCCTATTCCAATATAGCCGCAAGGATAAGAGGAGAAAAGGTACGCCTACTTGACGGAGTCGGTGGACGGTTTTAAGAAGGAGGACGCAGCATGACAGTAGCAATTATCGCCGAAAACACCAGAAAAGAGCTGATGATCCAGTTCTGTATTGCCTATGCAGGTATCCTTGCAAAGCACGAAATATTGGCAACCCGCACTACGGGAAAGATGGTTGCCGATGCCACAGGTCTTAATATCAATTGTCTTATGCCCGGAATCGGCGGCGGTGAGGAGCAGATAGCCGCAAGATGCGCCTATAATGAGATAGACTTGGTCTTACTTCTTCGCGATCCGACTATGGATTACGGACAGACCCCTCAGCATAATGAAATACTTAAGCAGTGCGATATGAATAACATACCCGTTGCAACCAGCCTTGCATCGGCAGAGGTTATGGTCCTCGCTCTTGATCGCGGCGACCTTGACTGGAGAGAGATCGTAAATCCCACATTTAAGGACGGAAAAAAGAAATGAGTCAGAAAATTCAGCGCCCAAAGGGCACAGCCGACGTAACGGTAAATGATATATACCGTTGGCACTATGTTGAAAATATGCTTCGGGAAAATGCCCGTCTGTTCGGATATCGCGAGACCCGTTTCCCCGTATTCGAGCATACCGAGCTTTTTATCCGCGGTGTGGGTGATACCACCGACGTGGTGCAAAAAGAGATGTATACCTTTGAGGATAAGGGCGGAAGAAGTATAACTCTGCGCCCCGAGGGTACAGCATCCACAGTGCGTTCCTATATCGAAAACGGCGAAGCGCAGAACGGCGCGCCCTATAAGGCATATTATATAGTCCCCAATTTCAGATACGAAAAGCCACAGGCAGGCAGACTCCGTGAGCATCATCAGTTTGGTATTGAGTGCTTCGGTGCAGGCAGCTTTGCCGCAGACGCCGAGGTAATCGCCATTGCGGCTTCCTTTATCAAAAAGCTGGGTATCAAAACCAAACTTAAAATAAACTCCATCGGCTGTCCCCACTGCCGCCCCGCATACCATAAGGCGTTGCGTGAATATTTTGAAAGCAAAAAGGGCGAGCTGTGCGAGACCTGCCTTTCCCGCTTGGAAAAGAATCCTATGCGTATCCTCGATTGCAAGAGCCCCGTTTGCTCCGCAATTGCCGAGGGTGCACCCCGCGCAGTAGATTATCTGTGTGACGATTGCCATGACCACTTTGAAGGACTGAAGGAAAGCCTTACCGATATGGGTATCGAGTTTACCGTTGACACCTCCATCGTCCGCGGACTTGATTATTACACCAAGACGGTATTCGAGTTCGTATTTGACGGAATCGGCGCTCAGGGCACAGTTTGCGGCGGCGGACGATATGACGGACTTATAGAGCAGCTTGGCGGCGCGGCAACCCCCGCTGTAGGCTTTGGCTGCGGAATCGAAAGATTGCTTCTTGCTGCCGATGCTTCCGGATTTGTATTTCCCGATGCCCCCGCTTGCGATGTATTCATTGCATCGGCAGACGCAGTGGGCGCAAAGCAGGCGCTTAAAACTGCGGCAGAACTGAGAGCGTTGGGCGTGGCGGTAGAAACCGACCTTTGCTCCCGCGGTCTTAAAGCACAGATGAAAAATGCTGACAGGATCGGCGCACACTATACAATAGTGCTGGGCGAGAGCGAAGTTGCAGAGAACAAGGCTGTCCTTAAAAATATGAAGCTTAAAGAGCAGATTGAAAGCTCTTTGGATGCATCCTGTATTGCCGAGGCAATTGAGAAAGGAACAAACTGATATGAAAGTCACAAATCGTGTATATTGCGGAAGTCTCCGCGAAGAAAATATCGGACAAAAGGTCAGTGTCTGCGGTTGGGTAGCAAGAAACCGCGACCTTGGCGCACTTATCTTTATTGATGTTCGTGACAGAGAGGGCATCGTTCAGTGCGTATTTGACCGCAGTGTCAATGATGAGCTTGCTGAAAAGGCATTCTCCCTCCGCGCCGAGTATACCGTCAGGGTTACAGGCACAGTCCGTATGCGTTCCAGCATCAATGACAAGATCCCCACCGGTAAGATCGAGATACTTGCCGACGAGCTGGAAGTCTATTCTGTTTCCGAGACCCCTCCCTTTGAGATCTTAGATGAGGTAAATGTCAACGATACACTTCGTCTCAAATACCGCTATCTTGATCTGCGCCGTCCTTCCTTGCAGAGAACATTG
>CAZOSH010000029.1:0-10068 GCA_964582395.1 uncultured Oscillospiraceae bacterium
AGCTTGTACGATAACGCATACGGCCCAGCAGCTTGATGAGTTCGGGATGCACGCCCGCAACACCGGTTTCAAATATGGCGCGCTCACCTTCCTGCTTGATGGTGGCTTCAACTTCCTTCTTTGCCTTCTCGACGGTTTCCTCGATACGGGCGGGATGTATACGACCGTCGGAAATAAGCTTTTCAAGGGTAATGCGAGCAACCTCGCGGCGTACGGGATCAAAGCTTGAAAGGGTTATTGCCTCGGGGGTATCGTCGATGATGAGGTCAACACCTGTAAGTGTTTCAAGGGTACGGATATTTCTGCCCTCTCTGCCGATGATTCGGCCCTTCATTTCATCGTTGGGCAGGGGTACTACAGAAACTGTAACTTCACTTGCGTGGTCGGCTGCGCAACGCTGAATTGCCATAGAAAGGATATTCTTGGCGCGGTTGTCGCACTCTTCCTTGAGCTCACGCTCGATCTCCTTAAGCTTGATGGCGGCATCGTGTCTTGCTTCGCCCTCTACCTGCTTGATAAGATAGCTCTTCGCCTCTTCAACAGTCATGGAGGAGATCTTTTCCAAAATCTCAAGCTGTCCCTTTTTAATGGTGGCAACCTCTTCCATCTGCTCTTCAAGCTGCTTTAAGCGGTTGGAGACCTTTTCTTCCTTAGCCTCAATAGTCTCTGCTTTTTTGTCCAGAGTTTCTTCCTTTTGCTGAATGCGGCGCTCCTGCTTCTGGACTTCAGCGCGGCGCTCTTTGATTTCTTTCTCGTTTTCAGATCTTGCGCGATATATCTCTTCGCGTGCCTCAACCAAAGCTTCACGCTTTTTGGATTCGGCGGATTTGATAGCATCGTTCAGTATACGCTTGGCTTCATTTTCGGCATTGCCGATTTCTTTTTCCGCTTTTTTCTTGCGAGCAGTATATCCAACAGCACAGCCAACGGCTACACCGATAACCAAAGCGATGACACCGACGATGACACACAGTACAACGTCTGTCACGGTTTATTCCTCCTAAATATATATTAACATACCCTTGTTTTAAGTGCATTTTAAAACAAGAATATACCTACTATATATTGTATACATATAAAACCCCAATGTCAAGAAATAAAATGGTGTAGAAAATAATATTTCGCGCCGAATACGGCGTAACTGCCCCTGCGCCGTACACATAGTACTGCCACAGTGGCTGTTACTTGTCTCGACACGAAATATTATTTTCTATTGGAGTAGTGGAAACACCTTTCGTGCCGAATACATCGTAACAGCCCCTGCGCCGTACACCGTAGTGGAGGCAGCCCGCTGCCTCCCGTTAGTCTCGTCACGAAATCTGATTTTCTTTGAGGTGGGAGTGAAAAAAACTTTCAAAAACTATATAAAAATGCTAAAATAAAACAGAGGTGAGAGTATGAAAATGGGGTCAAGACAAGAGGTGCTAGGCTATGCAATGGAAAAATGGCAGACTATGCTCGACTATCCCTTTGAGGAGGACTTTGTAACCGCTGTTTTGCGCCACTCAGACAGCCGCAAATGGTACGGGATCATTATAAATGTGGGATACAGAAAGTTGGGTATCCCAAAAGAAGGCAATACCGATATTCTCAATCTCAAATGCGACCCCATCATTTCGGGAGGGCTTATTGCAGAGGGGAAGGCACTTCCCGCCTATCATATGAACAAAGAAAAATGGATAAGCATCCTTCTCGATGACAGTGTGCCTATGACCGATATCGAGCCGCTGATGGACATAAGCTACATGTTGACCGATAAGAAGAAAAAGCGATTGTGACAAATATGTCACAATCGCTTTTATAGTTTTTGTAATAAACAGATTTATCTAAGGTTTTTATATTCAGCCGAGCCGATATCGGTCAGGTCGGTGAAATCAAGGCTGACCTGCTCAAAGGGGGTATTGGTGAGATAAGCTTCAATATCGGCAAATATCTGCATAAAGATGGACTGATTTCTCAAATGAGAGGAGAAAAGATAGCTTTCCTTTATCTCTTCCGCTCTTTCCATCAGCTTGAGACGGGCGTTCTTGCGCTGCGCTGCAAGGTTGCGTATCTCTGCAGCGGAGACTTGGTCAAGTCCTGCGCAATTCAGCTTATGCATATACAAAAGCGCCTCATAGTCTAGGCAAAGGGTGACTATATTGTCCGCTTCCCAAGCATAGCGGGCGGCAAAATACTTGTCGCAGCCATCGGTATTCAGCGCTTTGAGGAAGATCAATTTTGCCTTGTCTGCCCACTGATGCACCGACGCCATAAGAGCCGTTGCCTCGTCGTAGTTTGAAAGGAACATCTGAATGCCCTCACCGGGGAAGTTGCGGGGATAGGGCTTGCCCGCCTGAATATATGAGAAGAAATAATAGGACATATATTTTTCAAGCAGGGTAATGGTGGTAAGAGAATCTCTGCCCCCTGCCACGCAGGAATTTAGAGACTTGAATGCTTCAAAGGTCTCCTCTGCAAGGGTGGGGAATACCCTTGCGCAATAGCTGAGTATTACATCGTCCTGCTTGCCCGAACCCTCAAAGTTCCATGCAAAGGATGCCTGAGCGGAATTGTTGCAGTCAAAGCAATTATCCCAACCGGAATAGGATATGAAGCCTTCGCATTTGGACTTATATGCCGAGCGTATCAGGTAATAGCTGTTGTTGATTCGGGGATAGTACAGATGCCAATGATAATAGCCGTTCATAGGCTTGGTAACGCTACGGATACCGCTTCTTACTATATCCTCAGGACCAAATGCCAAAAGCTCTTCGGTCTCCACATAGTTCCACCAGTTGAGTACGGTAACATCAAGCAGGTCCGCTTGCTCAAGCCGATCGTGGAAAAGCTGCAGATAGTCTCTGTCTGCAGGTCTGTTGCGGCGGAAGAACATATCCTCACAGATGTAAACGTTCTTCATACCCTTTTCCTTGCAGTGGGAGATCATTTTTATTACGTGATCTATAAAGAGGTCGCGGGGGTTGATATTGCGGCACTTTTCGCATTTGCAGAATTGAGGACGGCTCTTCCACAGGTCGTCGGCATTAATGCCAATAAGATAGTCTGCATCGCCAACCTCGTCAAGACCGATGTCGATGGACTCTATTCCGTTGGGGATAAGGTATTTGTCGATTATGGTGTCCAGAAGCTCAAACAGCACCTCATAGGTCTTTTCGTTGTGTGTGCAAAGACCATTGAGAGTAGGCTCACCGTTTTCATACTTTGCAGAAATTTCGGGGAAACAGCGGGGAAGAAGGCTGTTATGTCCGTATGTATTAAAGAAGGGGAACACCTCAATGCCGCGCTCTTTGCCGTAGACAATAACCTCACCCAGGAGATCCCTTTCAAACATAGGGGGACGCTCAAGCTTGTTTACCCACTTGTTCTGCTTGGGAGAAAAATACTTGGTATAAAGAGGAGTCTGCAGCTTGGGGTATTTTTCAAAGGGGACATAGAGGTATTCGCTGACCATTCCGTCAAACTGAACGCTCCAGCAACCGTAAACGGCTATAGTGAGAGCATTTTCCTTTTTCTCAACCATATCGTCAACGGCGGCTTTCCAATCATCAATGTCCATTCTGTAACTGCCGAAGCGGCATTCTATATTGTGACCGCGGCGGCTCAGATCGGGCCAATCCAGCATATTGAAGGCGGGCAGTGTAAGTTCGCAGATTTCAAGTTTTAAAAGCTGACAAAGGGTGACGGCGGCATAAAGCAGACCGCGCTCGCCAAAGCCGCAGAGGGTTATTTCTCCGTCCCCCGCGGTGATGGAATAGCCTTGATCTGCATTGGGCATATCTGCGGGAGCAGCGCCGAGCTCAAGACGGATAACGGTGCCTTGTCCCACCTCGCTTGTGCCTAAAAGGTCGGCAAGTCGGTTTTTCAGCTTGCTTTCCGCAAAGGAGGAAAGGCCGCAATGGGCGTTATTTTCGATAGTATAGGAAGCCTGTCCGGCTTTGCCGAGACAGACGGAATCTTTGCTGCACAGTTCAAAGCTTTTTGGCGGTGTAACGATTCTTGAAATAATACTCATAACAGAGCCTCCCAACAATAGTCATCTAATTTGCATCATATTTCAGAACAGGGCAAAAGTCAATAAGTTTTACTTCTAAGCGGGATATTTGCAATCGGCACATTGCATTTTTATTTATGTGCTAAAAAACCAAACGCCACGACATGAAAGGACTGTCGTGGCGTTCGGTTTTTAAGGAGACAAGACACTGACCGAGGTTGAGACGGTCCTCGGGTCAGCGCAGGATCTTGAATTGCTTGGAGGCAATGGGGGAAAGATCGGTAAAATCGATATGTATATCCTGCGCTGCAGTGACTTTGACATAAGAAAGAATATCGGAAAATACCTGAAGTAACATACTCTGGTTACGCAGGTGGGAGGGGATAAGGTAGCTTTCCTTGATCTCTTCCGCTTTTTCCATATGGAGCAGACGTGCATCAATGCGCTTCTGTGCAAGGGCAATTATCTCATTTCTTGCCTCTTCATCGATGCCGCGTACACTCAGATCGTGCATTCTCAGCAGGGCGATATAATCTGCCGCGAGAATGGATATATTGTTGGCTTCCCAGGCAAGGCGCTGACCGAAATAACGGCTGCAGCCGGGAGTGTTTGCAAGCTTTTCAAACATACAAGCGGCAGTTTTGCCCGTGCCGAGAACGAAGTTCAGTAGGTCTTCGCTTTCCTGACGCTTTGCCAATATCTTATCGATGGATTCACCGGGGAAATTGCGGGGATAGGGCTTGCCTGCCGCAATATAGGAATTGATGTAATAGGCGCAGGTGCGCTCCATCAGCGTGCGGGTATCCAATGCCTTTTCGCCGTCTTCATAGGTTCTGAAGCCTTCCTGATTGCACAGGTCAAGGAGGTTATAGGCGTTTACCGCGGTATCCACATCGGTGGGGAATACACGGGCGCAGAAGGCTCTTGTACAATCCTCCGCAGTGCCTGCGGCGGCATAGTTCCAAGCCAGTGCACCCTGTGCGGAATTTGCGCGGTCAAATATTCTGTCCCAGCAGGAATAGGAGGCATAATCTGAGCATTTCAGCTCATTTGCGTAGCCTGCCATAATGTAGCTGTTCTTGACCGAGGGATGATGCAGATCCCAATGATAATAGCCGTTCATGGGCTTGATCATGGTGCGCAGATTGGAGGAACGGATATCATCGGTGGTATAGGACATACGCTGAGGAATGTCGGTATACTTCCACCAGTTCATAACAACAATATCCTCAAGACCATTCTTCTTAAGCTCGGAATAGAAGTGGGGCAGATAGTTGTCGGCGGTGGTGTCGATAAGGCTGTTTTCGTCGCCGTCATCACGCTGATTGTCGATGACGGGGGTTACATAGAAGTCACGCTTGGGGTCAAAGGTGCGGAAGAACATATCGTTGCAGATATAAACATTCTTCATTCCCTTTTCCTTAAGATGCTTGATGACCTCCATAGCGTGGTTTACAAACTTGATATAGTTGGGAATATCCTTGCACTTTTCACATTCGCAATAGGCGGGATAGCAACCAAACAGATCATCGGGGTTGACACCGATGGTTCCGCCTGCATCGTCGATCTCGTCCATACCGATATCAAAGGAGGTAACTCCGTTGGGGGTAAGGAAATTGTCGATGATATAGTCAAGGATATCAAAGAGCATTTCATATGTCTTGGGATTGCTTGTGCAATAGCCGTTGCCCGTAGGTGTGCCGTCGGCAAACTTTGCCGAGACTTCGGGGTAAAGGCGGGGGATAAATGTATTATGTCCGTAGGTATTGAAGAAGGGATAAAGCTCAATGCCCTTTGTGCGTGCATAGGCGCACAGTTCACCGAAAAAGTTCTTCTCGGCAATGGGCGCGGTGATGGTCTCATTTATCCATTTGCCCTGCTTGGGGGAATAATACTTCTTGACTACGGGTGCTTTAAGATCGGGGTATTTGGGGATGGATGTAAAGAAATATTCGCTGATAAGTCCGTCATACTGAACACACCAACATCCGTAAAGAGAAATAGACATAATATTGTTCTTTTTCTCCATCAGGTCGTCGATAACTGTCTTCCAGTCCTCAAACTCCATAACATTGGTGCCGTAGCGGCTTTCCATCTGATGACCGCGGCGCTCTATATCGGGCCAGTCGGTTATTTCAAGAGCCGGAAGGATGACCTCTCCATCCTCAAGAGCAAGCATCTGGCAAAGGGTGACAGCGGCATAAAGTATGCCGTGGTTACCAAAGCCGGTCAGAACTATCTCGCCTTCTTCGGCGGTCAGACGATAGCCCTGCTCCGAATTGGGCATATCTGCGGGAGCAATGCCAAGCTCAAGACGGATAAGGGTGCCTTCACCCTCTTCCTTTGTGCCTAACAGCTTGCTGAGGGTTTCGCGTATCTTTTCTTCTGCCGTGACAGAAAGATAAGCCTCGGCTGCGTTGTTTACAAGGCGGTAACCGCTTGCTCCCACCTTGCCCAAAACAGCGGGCTTTTTGTCGGTAAGTTTAAACTTTTGCGGGGGTGTGATGATTCGTGCTTTGATGTCCATAATTGCCTCCTGAGTGTCTCAATGCTGTTTTTTGAATGTCTCAATCTTCAAAAAACATTGCAAATATATATTGCAAATATATTCTACTGTAAAGAAATGTAAAAGTCAACAGGAAAATTAAAAATAGTAAGTCGATTTTGTATACAAAATGCTTAATTTATTCTTAAAAAAGATCATCTCAGGTTTTTATACTGTTCGGATGAAACATTGCTCAGATCGAGAAGGTTCAGCGCGAACTCACTTGCGGGGGTCTTCTTTGCATAGGCAATGATATCGGTGAAAAGCTGCAGGAATACGCTCTGATTTCTCATATGTGAGGAATGGAGATAATGCTCCTTGATCTCTTCACACTTTGTCATCAAAGTAATACGGGCATTATAACGCTCTCTTGCGATCGCTTCGATCTTTGCGGGAGCGCAAGAGCATATCTCGCCCTGTGTAAGGTCATAAATGCGAAGCAGAGCAAGCCAGTCATCGCACAGAACCGAGAAATTATCGGCTTCCCAAGCATAACGGGAGGCAAAATAACGGTTGCAATCGTTATCCTTTTCAATAGCGTGGAATATCTCGCTTGCCTGCTTTGCCATTGCGGAAACCGAAACAGTCAGGCTTTCATACTCTGCGCGCTTTTCAAGGAAGGTGGTCATGGGCTCGCCGGGGAATACACGGGGATAAGGCTTGCCCTTTGAAATATAAGAGAAGATATAATATGCCAAAGTTCTTTCGATAAGAGTACGGCTATCAAGCACTCTGCTTCCGTCCTCATAGACCTCGTTGCCCTCGCGGTTGCAGGCATCGAGCAGCTTAAATCCCTGATATGCCTTTTCCCACTGTGTGGGGAACAGGCGTTTGCAGTAGTCGCGGGTGACCTTGTCGGGAGACTCTGCTTTTGCAAAGTTCCAACAGTAGCTTGCCTGAGCCGAATTGGTGCGGTCAAAGGCATTATCCCAGCTTGAGTAAGAGATAAATCCGCGGCAATCATCAATATTATTGGCAAAGTCAGCAAGGTAATAGCTGTTATGTACTGCGGGACGAAGCACGTTCCAATGATAATATCCGTTCATAGGCTTGACCACCGAGGGAATACCCGAGGTGGCAATATCATCACGCAGGAAGGTCATTCTGTCAAAAACATCGGTGTATTTCCACCAGTTCATAACGGTGACATCAAGTACATCGTTCTTAACAAGCTCTCCGCGGAAAAGGGGCAGATAGTTATCCGACAGAGATACGATGGATGTATCGCCTGTTTCGGCGCGCTGTGAATCAAGAACGGGAACAAGATAAAAGTCCTTTTTGGGATCGAACTTTCTGAAGAACATATCATTGTATATGTAGACCGTCTTCATTCCCTTTTCCTTAAGGTGCTTAATAAGCTTGATGGCGTGATCCACAAACTTGGTATAGCTTGGAATATCCTTGCACTTTTCACATTCGCAGAATGCAGGCAGTGCGGCAAAGGGGTCATCGGGGTTGACGCCGATAGTACCGCTCTGGTCGTCAATTTCATCCATACCGATATCAAAAGAAGTAATTCCGTTAGGGATGAGATAGCGGTCGATTATGGCATCGTAAATATCAAAAAGAAGCTCGTATGTCTTGGGGTTTGTGGTGCAGAAGCCGTTTCCGCAGGCAGAGCCGTCGGCACGCTTTGCAGACACCTCGGGATACATACGGGGAATAATGGTGTTGTGACCGTAGGAATTGATAAGGGGAATTATCTCAACGCCACGCTCAGCGCCATAAGCGCACATTTCACCAAAGAAGTCCTGAGATGCGATGGGGGTGGCCTCCACCTCATCGATCCACTTGCCCTGCTTGGGGGAATAATACTTGGTGATGACCGAGGTCTTCAGCTTGGGATATTTGTCAAGGGAGAAATAAACATACTCGCATACCTCACCGTCATACTGCATACCCCAACAGCCGTAAAGAGAGACCGTCATAGTGTTCTGCTTCTTCTCAACAAGATCGTCAATGGCAGCCTTCCAATCATCCAGTGTCATAAGGTTGGTGCCGTAGCGGCTTTCCATAAAATGACCGCGCTTTTCAAGGTTTGGCCAGTCGATTATTTCAAGGCAGGGAAGGGAGACCTGACCGTCTTCAAGCTTCAGCATCTGGCAAAGTGTAACGGCGGCATAAAGCAGACCGCGCTCACCAAAGCCGCAAAGATCGATGCCCTCGGGGGTGACGGTCAGACGATAGCCCTGATCGGCATTGGGCATATCTGCAGGTGCGGCAACAATCTTCAAAGTAATGACCACACTTGCCTCTGTCTTTTTTACAAGCAGACCCGAAAGGGTGCTTTCTATCTTTGCCTCGGCAGTTTTTGACAAAGCGCCTTGGGCTTTATTATCAATTCGGTAAAGTGCCGCGCCCGAAGTGCCGAGAAGCAACTCTCCTTTTTCAGCAAAGGTTACTTTTTGGGGCGGGGTGACGATACGGGAAATAATGTTCATAAAAGGTCCTCCTGTATAGAAAACTGTATACAGTTATTTTAATAAAAGGCAGTGATAAAGTCAATTGCTGAAAGCGCTTTTATTTCGCCTATGCAAACAAAAATCTGCGGAGAATATCCGCAGATTTTACAACTTATCAAAAACTCCTTGGGAAGAGTTTTTTATTTTGCAAATACGTGCTGACCGATGGTAGTCACCACGGGGCGGGAATATATCCACTTACTAGTGGTCTTGGCGGGGTTGTAGTAGTAAATAGCACCGCCTGTGGGGTCCCATCCGTTCATAGCATCCTGTGCTGCCTTTCGCGCAGATGATGTTACGGTGGTAGATGCCCACTGCCCGTCGTCAATGGCGGTAAATGCACCCGGCTGATAAATTACACCCGAAATACTGTTGGGGAATGAAGGATGGCGCACGCGGTTGAGTATGACAGCGCCCACAGCCACCTGTCCCACATAGGGCTCGCCACGGGCTTCGGCGGCTATCATACGGGCAAGGAGATACATATCGTTAGACCCGCTTCCCGAGCCTGAGGAGGACGAATCGGAAATACCCAATGCCGCCAAGGTTGCCTTTCCGCAGATTCCGTCAACCTTAAGTCCGTTGGTGCGTTGAAAATATTTCACCGCAGCCACAGTCTTGCTGCCGTAGATCCCGTCGATAGAGCCCGTGTAATAGCCCCATCGCTTAAGCTTGGTCTGTATCTCCTTGACTTTAGCCCCCGATGAGCCGCGGGAATAGGCGGCAAGTATACCTATGGACAAAACAAAAGCCAATATTAAGGCAATTGCGATTATTCTTTTAGCCTTCATAATTTTTCTCCCTTTGGTTTTTGTTTGTATTTTCTCCGACTTATGCTATAATATGCATGTACTTGTTTAAAAAGGGGTGTGCCTGTGGAAAAAGAATATCCTTTTTATAATGGTAATACCCTTTTAATGGATGACCGATTTTTCAAATTGACCACCGATACGGTGCTGCTTTCGGCATTTGCGCAGGTCAAAAGCGGTCAAAAAGGCTTGGACTTGGGTGCGGGAGTTGGTTGTCTCGGTCTGCTTGTTATGCTTCGCAATGAAGGCGTTGCGGTG
>CAZOSH010000030.1:0-9818 GCA_964582395.1 uncultured Oscillospiraceae bacterium
GCATCCATACCTCTTTATCAAGCAGGCGCTGTGGGACAGTCTTGTCGGCAATGCGCTTTGCAAGACCTTCCGCTACGGCGGTCTTACCTACGCCCGGCTCACCGATAAGGCAGGGATTGTTCTTCTGTCTGCGGTTGAGTATCTGAATAACACGCTGGATCTCGGGTTCTCTGCCGATGACACGGTCCACCTTTCCCTCTCTTGCCTTGGCTGTAAGGTCGGTTGCAAACTGAGAAAGGGTCTTTTTCTTTTCAGCCTGCTTGCGACGCTTTTTCTCCTTGGCATCGGGGGTGTCGTCCTCCTGCTCTTGCTCCTCAGGATTTGCGGCGCGCTTGAATATATTGAATATAGACAGTGCGGGCGCTCTTGCAGGCTCGTCGGGTTGTTCATCAGGCTGCTCATCCGGAGCTACGGGAGAAAGCATATTATTAAGCATATCGGGGCTTATCATCATTTCACCGCCCTCGCCGTTTTCCATTGCAGTGCGCAGGTCCTCGGCGGTTATGCCCATGCTTTTTATCATATCGGCAAAGGGTTGTATGTTAAGCTCTGCAGCACAGGCGGGGCATATTCCCTCACGGGTCTTGTTGCCATCCTTATCTACCTTTGTGATAAACAGCACTGCAGGGCCTTTTTTGCATCTTCCGCAAAGTTCAAATTTCATCTTGGTTCTCCTTGGGTTGTTTCTTAGCAAGCTTTACGCCTATTCTCACATACACGATAAGTGTAGCAACTAAGAATCCGGCGCAAATAAATATCATAATATCCTTAATAAGTACCGGTATAGATGTAAACATAAATGCACTGAAAATAGTCAGGTAAAACATAACTGTAGCAGCCTTACCCAGCCAATTGGAGGGCATCATATCCTTGACCTTGTTATAGAACAGAAAGCCGCCTATTCCCTGAATAAGCTCCTTTACCACATAGATGATGCTGAGCCACAGGGGGACAAGTCCTTTTATAGACGCGCATACAAGTGCCGATGCAACCATCATTTTGTCTGCCAGCGGGTCAAGTATCTTTCCAAGCACAGATGTGCAATTATACTTTCGGGCGATCTGTCCGTCAAGTATATCGGTAATGCCCGCAAGGATAAACACAAGCATTCCGTAAAGGTTTGCATTCTGCGCATCGCTGAGTACTACTATTATGAATACCGGAACAAGCAGTATTCTGAAGATGGATAAAACATTAGGTATCGTCATATCAAATCACCAAAAAATCCCGGTTATAAAACCGCCTATTATACTATTCTCTAAGGTCAGCAAGCTGAAGAATCCTACCGATTCTTCGGGGGCAAATATCACGATGCCCCAACAAAGAAGAATTACGATCAAAAGTGCCGAAACCCCGCCTAAAATAAATCCGCCCATTTTATTCAAGGTGCGCAATACGGGGATATTTGCCGAAAGCAACTTGCATAGCAAGGATACCAGCAGCTTAATTACAATGAACAGAATAATGAATGCAATTACGGGAGCAATTGCCGCCGCGGCAGATGCCGCCAAAGATTCAGCCAACGTACCGTCGGCATAGTGTGATGCGAAATCAACTATGGAGCCGCCCATTCGCTCAAATGCACCGCTTATAAGCTCTGCCGTTTTCTCCTTGAGTCCCGACTCGATGAGTACATCATAAATATCGGTTATTCCCTCTGCGGCTTTGGCGGCAAGGTTTGCAAATGCCTGCTGCACCTTTTCACTGTTGAATACCGATTTGAATATCGGCTTGATGAGGGCTGCAATTGGCTGAGCAACCGCTGAGCCCAATACTCGAGCGCCTATAAATCCGATAACAGTTCCCGCAATGCCCGAAATGGATTTAAAAAGCCCTCGCTTGGTACATAAAACAATGGTCACTATAATTATTGCCAAAAAGGCAAGATCAACTATCCAGCTGTAATTCATTGCTCTTTTATCCTTTCTATACTATCGGTATAAATAAGCACCGGCACTCCGTCAGCGCCGCTTATAACACCTCTGGCATTTATATCTTCTACAGTTCCCCCGCCCGATTCACCTTTCCAAATAAGCTTGGAATCAAGCAAGACCGAAACAGTACCGCCGCGGCAATCACAATCTATATATGAGCCCGACATCGTTTCGTTGTATATCTCATCGCAGGATCCATTAAATACTACCGCTTGAAGCTGATTGATCTCCTTGCCTTTAAAAACCACCAGGCAATCACCCTGCTCATAGTGAGAAAAACCGATCAAAGTCTGACCTGCAAACTTATGCTCTGCTTTGGTCTTTCCCTTTTCATCCAGTACAGAAACCGCAGTGTCGGAAAAGATCATCAGATTACCGCTTTCAGTGTGCTTTATTGAGTATATCTCATTATAATCAAGCTTCGTATCATAGACAAGCTCGCCTGTTTCCACATTGCGGCAGGTAAGACGGTAAACCATCTCCGCTCCGTTTGAGGAGACCGAAAGGCACACCACCCGATTCCCGTCGGGAGAAAGACTTGCCATCATAATATATTCAGATGGAGTGTCCCAACTGCACAATTCTTTATGTTTTTTGGAATAAACGGTAATTCCCGAGCGATATCCCGAGGTTTTGGCGACAACTGCATAATTTCCGCTTTCGCTGACCGCGCCCGTTATGATGGCGCCGTCGGTCTGTCCGCTTTTGGTTACGGCATATCCCGTGACCACCGAATAACCGGTATTGCCCGAGTCATATATAAGCGCCCAATCATCCTGAGCTAAAATAACGGGGGCTTTATATTTAAGCTGATGAGAAAACTCCATTCGTCCGTTGCCTGCCACATAGTGGTAAAAATCACTTTCCACCACTGCCATTCCTACGCCCAAGGGCTGACAGACAGTGTCAAGACCGCTGTCTGTCTCGTATTTTTCAAACAGCACATCGCTGTAGGATGCCGATTTTATATATTCCACAAGTTGTTTTACCGATGCCTCGTTAAAGTCATCACGATAATGCCACACAGAAAACACCGCTAAGACAAGCAGTCCAAGCAGCGCAAGAGACCGCACTACCGCAATAACGGTAAGACGGTAATCTCTTGTTATTCTTACGACATTATCCTTTGCCATCAAGTTCCTCCATGCCATAGCATACCGAAGTCATATAAAGCCCGCAGGCAAGTGCAGTAGGTCCTGCTTGCTCGCGGTCTTTGGATTCAATAACCCTTGGAATATCCTCGGGTCTGAGTTTTCCGATGCCCACATACATAAGTGTTCCCGCAATGGTGCGGACCATATTGTATAAAAAACCGTCGGCACGCGCCTTTATACGTACTATATCTCCATCACGCTCCGCCGAACATTCAAGCACAGTGCGCACCGTGCTTTTTACGGGCGTTCCCTCGCTTTTCAGCGCCGCAAAGTCGTGCTTGCCCACGATATACTTTGCCGCCTCGTTCATCGCCTCTGCATCAAGCTGTTGAGGATAAAAGCAAGCCTGATTCTTCAGAAACGGATTGCGGGTGCGGCTGTTGTGTATCACATAAGTGTATTCCTTTGAAATGCAGGAAAACCTCGCATCAAAATTATCGGGAACGGTTACACATTTATGCACCGCAATATCCTCGGGCAGATGGGCATTAAGCGCTGCAGGCATCCGCTCATCGGGAATGGTGGTATCAAGCTCTACCGATGCCACATAGTAACGGGCATGAACACCCGCATCGGTTCTTCCGCAGCCCGAAACATACACGCTTTTACCCGTCAGACGCTCAATTGCTTCTTCAACGGTCTGCTGAATCGTTGCGGCATTTTTCTGCCTTTGCCAACCGTGATAATTACTGCCCAAATAGGACAAGACCAAAGCCTTTTTCATAAGCCGAACACCTTTGCCGACACGATGATTCCCGCACAAACAAGCACAAGAATGATTGCACCCATTGCATCTATCTTGCCGTAACGCAGGCTCTTCAGCCTTGTGCGTCCGCTGTCGCCGTGATAAAGACGGCATTCCATTGCGGTGGCCAACTCGTCGGCTCGACGGAAAGAGGATACAAACAGTGGGACAAGTACGGGAATCAACGCCTTTGCGCGCTTTATAAGATTTCCGCTTTCAAAATCAGCGCCGCGTGCCTTTTGAGCGGACATTATTTTGTCGGTTTCCTCTATAAGTGTGGGGATAAATCTCAACGCGATGGTCATCATCATTGCAAACTCATGGACGGGAATCTTGATCTTTTTAAGGGGTGAAAGCAGGTTTTCCAGTCCATCGGTCAGCGCCATAGGTGAGGTAGTATAGGTCAGAAGTGCACTGACTGTAACAAGCAGAATGACCCGCACAGCCATTGCAAAGCCCGCGTAAACACCTTCCCAAGTTATTTTAAATATCCAGAAGGACACGATCTCCTTGCCGGGAGTATAAAGCATATTGAGCAATGCGGTAAAAATGACTATTATAATTATTGCCCTCAATGAGCGCAAAATAAGTTTTGGTTTTATCTTTGAAATAACTACCATAGCAACAGTAAAGGCTATGCACAGACCGTAGGAAACAAGGCCCTTGGCAAAGAATATGGACACGATAAATACCACAAGGGCGATGAGCTTTATTCTCGGGTCAAGGCGGTGAATAAAGCTGTTACCGGGGAAGTATTGACCTAAAGTGATATCCTTGATCATCAGGCTCTGCCTCCCTTCAGCTTGCGGAGATATTCTGCCGCTTGCTCAACGGTGTAGATCGATGTGGGAACATCCAAGCCGCGCTTTTTAAGTTCAGCAAATAAATCTGTTATCTGAGGTGTGTCAAGCCCCGAAGCACGCAATTCCTCTGCTCTCTCAAAAACCTGCTCGGGCGAGCCCTGCATAAGTATTTTTCCGCCCGCCATTACTATCAGCCGCTGTGCGCTTTGAGCAGCATCCTCCATACTGTGGGTGACAAAGATTACAGTTGTTCCGTATTTTTTGTGGTATTCCTTGACATAACCCATTATGGCTTTTCTTCCCTCGGGGTCAAGTCCTGCCATAGGTTCGTCAAGCACCAATATCTGAGGCTCCATTGCCAGCACACCCGCCAATGCGGCGCGGCGCTTTTGTCCGCCCGAAAGCTCAAAGGGTGACTTGTCAAGCTGCGCCTCTGACAGACCTACCGCTTCAGCCGCTTCAAGCACACGGCGGTCGATCTCGTCTTTATCGAGTCCCATATTTTTAGGCCCGAAGGCTATATCTGCACGCACAGTTTCTTCAAAAAGCTGATATTCGGGATACTGAAAGACCAGACCTACCGCAAAACGGGCAGCTCTTGTATTCTCTTTTGATGAATGTATGTCTTCTCCCCCGACAAGTATCTTGCCCGAGGTAGGCTTAAGTAAACCATTGAGATGCTGTATAAGGGTGGACTTTCCGCTTCCGGTATGGCCGATGAGTCCAATAAACTCACCATTTTCCACCGAAAAGGAAATGTCGTCTACCGCCTTTTTTTCAAAAGGCGTTCCCGCACTATATGTATGTGTCAAGCCCTCAACTTTAAGAATCTCGCTCACGGGATTTCTCCTTAGAAAATGATTTTAAGAAAGGTATTTTTCGATCTCATCGGCACACTGGGCTACCGATATCTTAGTCAGGTCAAGCCCGTCGCCCAACAGGTGCATAAGCTCCACCGTCTGAGGCACGTCAAGGCTATGACTGCGCATTTCTTCAACTTGAGAAAAGACCTTCTCGGGGGTGTCGTCAAGCACTGCTCTGCCTTGGTCAATGATGACCACTCTTCCCGCCTGTGCCGCTTCATCCATATGATGGGTGATAAGCACGATGGTCATTCCTTTTTCGCGATTTAATGCGGTTATTGCCTTCATAACCTCTTGCCTTCCCTTAGGGTCAAGCATTGCAGTAGGCTCATCAAGAATGATTATTTCAGGCTCCATTGCCAACACGCCTGCAATGGCAACACGCTGCTTTTGTCCGCCCGACAAAAGATGGGGTGCGTGAAGCTTGAACTCACTCATACCAACTGTTTCAAGAGCGGTATCCACCCTTTCCCTGATCTCCGCGGAGGGCAAGCCCATATTTTCACAAGCAAATGCCACATCCTCTTCAACCACGGTGGCAACTATCTGATTATCGGGATTTTGGAAAACCATTCCCGCTTTTTTTCTTATTTCCAACAGCTTGTCCTCGTCTGCTGTATTCATTCCGTCGATATAAACAGCGCCTGATACGGGGATAAGAATGCCGTTAAGCAGCTTTGCAAGGGTCGATTTGCCGCTTCCGTTATGACCTAAAAGGGCTACGAACTCCCCTCGTTTTATTTCGAGGCTGATTCCTCGAATTGCCTCGCGGGTCTCTTCGCCCTCGTCAACGGGATAGGCAAAATGCAGATCGTCTATTTTTATCATTATTTTTCCCACCTTGTAGATGCACCGCAGGGCAACATAAGGCCGGTTGATTCGACCTTGAGTCCCAGTTCCTTTGCCTCCACCTTGCCGCCGAAACGGGGTACAAGTTCTCTGCCGAGAATATATGCGGGAACCGAAGGAGAAACACCTGAGGTATAGGAGCTTATCACAAAGAATAAAGGATCGTCGGAGAGCAACTGGGCGCAAAGAGAAATAAGCTCGCCTATTCCCTCTTCAAAGCGCCATACCTCGCCCGAAGGACCTCTTCCGTAAGAAGGAGGGTCCATAATTATCCCGTCATATTTTCTGCCGCGGTTTATCTCGCGGCGGATGAACTTTCGGCAATCGTCAACGATATATCTGATGGGGGCAGATTCCAGACCGCAAAGGGCAGCATTTTCCTTTGCCCAGGTTACCATTCCTCTTGCGGCATCAACGTGACAGACCGAAGCGCCTGCTTTTGCCGCCGCCATAGTTGCCGCACCCGTATATGCAAAGAGATTGAGTACCTCTACCTTTTTGCCGCCGCGGCTCTTTATCTTCTCGGTGATAAAATCCCAGTTAGCAGCCTGCTCAGGGAAAATACCCGTATGCTTGAAGCTCATAGGCTTAATGGCAAAGGTCAGGTCGCGATACTTCACCTGCCAGCTTGCGGGAAGATCACGAACCTCCCAGCTTCCACCGCCCTCATTAGAGCGATGATAGACCGCATTAGCCTTTTTCCACAGCGGAGAGCCTGCCTCATCCCACATTGCCTGAGGGTCGGGACGGACAAGGATCTTGCCGCTCCAGCTTTCAAGCCTTCTGCCGCCGCCGCAATCTATGAGCCTGTAATCCTGCCATTTATCACTGTAATACATAATATCTACCTCATCACCCGTTATATCCGTAAAAGGATACAGTACGGGACATATATCATATTCTAACAATATATTTTACCATTAAATATATAGGAATGCAAGTATTTCCTTCCGTGTTATCTCAATCAACTTTTTGCAGGCGTTTGTCTACTTAAATCGGACATTAATATCAGGTATACAAATGATAAAATATAAGTTGCAATTTTTCAGTTCCCTTCCAAAGCCCGATTTATCAGGCATTTATCTCGATTTTTTAATCTTTTTTGCCAATTTTCAAATTATTTTTCAAATAACTATTGCATTTCTGCTGAAAAAATGGTATTTTGTATGTTATAAGCGCACAGCAAAGGAGTTGACCCAATGAAAAAGATTGCTATTGCAGGTCTGGGAACTGTCGGCGGTGGAGTTGCACGTCTGCTGACCGATAACCGTAAAGTTTTAATGAATAACGCGGGCGAAGAAATCACCCTCGGAGCGGTGCTTGTCCGCTCTATAAAGACAGACAGTGAATATGCCCATCTTATGACTACAGATTTTTCTGATATAGAGAACGACCCTTCCATTTCTGTTGTTGTCGAAGCTATCGGCAGCGTGGACTATCCCTTTGAAATCGCATGCCGCGCTCTCAAAGCAGGCAAGGCTTTTATCACCGCAAACAAGGCACTGGTTGCCGAAAAAGGCGATATCCTCCACGCTCTTGCAAAGGAAAATAATGTTCCATTCCTTTTTGAAGCGGCTTGCGGCGGCGGAATGCCCATTATCCGTCCTATACGCACCTGCCTTACCTCTACCGACATAAACTATGTATATGGCATTCTTAATGCCACGTCCAACTTTATATTGAGCGAAATGGACAAGGGCTCTACCTATGACGAAGCAGTTAAAGAAGCACAAGCTCGCGGCTATGCAGAGTCTGACCCCTCCGCAGATGTTGACGGAATCGACTCTGTACGCAAGTTATCCATCATTCTTTCTATGATCACCGGCAAAAAAGCAAGCCCCGATGATATCCGCACAGTGGGCATCACCAAGCTCGAAAGCACCTGCGGTGGCAGAGTTAAACTGCTTGCCCGCGCCTCTATCAATGATGGCAAGGTATGTGCAGAGGTAAGTCCCGTACTGCTTCCCGAAGGCGATGTTCTCACCTGTGTTCCCTCCGACCGTAACGGAATCGTTGTCCGCGGTGCAGGCAGTATGGAGACTGCATATTTCGGAGTGGGTGCAGGGGCTATTCCCACCGCATCTGCAATTCTTGCAGACGTTGTAGAAGCTGTCAAGCGCTCCGAATACTCCGGCGAATGTGCTTGGAGCGGCGAAAAACTTGTTATATCCCCCTGGCAGGATGACTCCCTGCCCGAATATAGGAGCTGACGTAAATGGAAATTACCGTAATGAAATTCGGCGGTACATCGGTTAAAAACAATGACCGTATGATCGCCGCGGCAGAAAAAATAGCGGCAGAGCATCGCCGCGGCAGAGGTGTTGTTGCAGTTGTTTCTGCACAGGGCAAATTCACCGACGAGCTTATCACCAAAGCACAAGATATCAACGAAAAACCCGAACTTCGGGAAATGGATGCCCTGCTGAGCGCAGGTGAACAGATATCCTGTTCCCTTTTAGCTATGGCGGTTGCCGCTCAGGGAGTTCCCTCCATTGCTATGTCCGGTTGGCAGGCAGGCTTTATTACCAACGGCAACTTCGGCTCTGCACGTATCGACCATCTTGAGATCGAACGAGTACAGAAGGCTTTGGATGAAGGCAAGGCGGTCATCGTTGCAGGATTCCAAGGAATAAGCAATGGCGATATAACCACACTGGGCCGCGGTGGCTCGGATACAAGTGCTGTTGCTCTTGCCGCCGCACTCAATGCTATTACCTGCCGCATTTATACCGATGTTGACGGTGTTTATACCGCAGACCCCCGCATAGTAAAATCCGCCCGCAAATTGGACGGCATTTCCTATGACGAAATGTTTGAGATGGCATCTTTGGGCGCAGGTGTTATGCACAACCGCTCTATCAAACTTGCTAAAAAGTTCGGCGTTCCCCTTGAAGTACGTTCGAGCATCACCGATAATCCCGGAACTATGATAAAGGAGAGATTTCCCTTGGAAAATGTAAAGATTCGCGGCGCCGCTTGTGATAAGGATATCGCTGAAATAACCGTTGTCGGTATTTCCAACATCCCCGGCCTTGCATCAAAGCTGTTTATTGCACTTACCGAAAACGATATTACCCCCGATATGATCACCCAGTCTTTGGGCTCGGATAACTCTTGGAACATTTCTTTCACAGTCCACAGCAACAATGCAGACAAGGCTCTGTATATCATCAACAAGCTTCGCAAGGAGCTGGGGGCTGTCCGTATCGACTGCCTTAAGGATGTTGCAAAGGTTTCCATCATCGGCTCGGGTATTATGGAGAATCCCAAGATCCCCGCACAGATGTTTAACGCTCTTACCGAGGCAAACGTAAACATTCGTATGATTTCCACCAGCGAACTTAAACTTTCCGTTGTTGTCGACGCCGATGAAGGTCATCGCGCTTTGGTCGCAGTACACGGAGCATTCTTTGGAGAGTAATAATTATGAAAAAATAGCAATAGCTCTTGGTAAAATGAAGTCTGAGGGC
>CAZOSH010000031.1:0-9810 GCA_964582395.1 uncultured Oscillospiraceae bacterium
GTTGAGTTTGACTATTCCACCGTCCACGCCGTCAAGACCATTAAGGCGGCAGGTTATGAGGCTATACTCATCAACAATAACCCCGAAACCGTATCCACCGACTATACCACCTCGGACAAGCTCTACTTTGAGCCCCTTACCACCGAGGATGTTATGAATGTTATCGACTTTGAAAAGCCCGAGGGCGTCATTGCTTCCTTGGGCGGTCAGACCGCAATCAACCTTGCTCCCCACCTTATCGAGCGCGGCGTAAAGCTTATCGGTACGGGTATGGAAGCCATTGAGCGTGCTGAAAACCGCGACAGCTTCGAAAAAATAATGGAAGAACTGCAGATACCTCAGCCCAAGGGAACTGCCGTTACCAATATTGAGGACGGTGTTGCCGCCGCAAAGAGCATCGGCTATCCTGTTCTTGTTCGCCCCAGCTATGTTTTGGGCGGCAGAGCAATGCAGATAGTCAGCGACGAGCAGAGCCTGCGCCACTATCTTAAGACCGCTGTTGCCATCGACGAGGATCAGCCCGTTTTGGTTGACAAATACATCTCCGGTAAGGAATGTGAGGTAGACGCAGTCTGCGACGGCACCGATGTATTTGTTCCCGGAATTATGGAGCACGTTGAGCGCACAGGCGTTCATTCCGGTGACTCCATCAGCGTATATCCCACCTTCTCCCTCTCTCAAAAGGTCAAAGATGTCATATTGGAATACACAAGACAGTTGGGTCTTGGCATAGGAATCGTAGGTCTGTACAACATTCAGTTCATCGTTGACAAGGACGAAAATGTCTATGTCATTGAGGTCAACCCCCGTTCCTCCCGTACAGTTCCCTTCATTTCCAAGTCTACCGGCTGGCAGCTTGCCGACATCGGCACACTTGCAATGCTGGGTACTTCCCTCAAGGAGCAGGGCATTACATCCATCTATCCCACCGAAAAGGATCGTTGGTATGTCAAGGTTCCCGCATTCTCCTTCTCCAAACTGACAGGTATGGACACATATCTTTCCCCCGAAATGAAATCCACAGGCGAGGCTATCGGCTATGACCGCAGCCTGACCCGCGCACTGTATAAGGCACTTCAGGCAGGCGGAACGAGAGTGGCAAACTACGGCACTCTGCTTGTTTCACTTGCCGATAAGGATAAGGAAGAGGCTTTGCCCCTTGTGCGCCGCTTCTATAACCTGGGCTTCAACATCGAAGCCACCCACGGCACTGCTGTATTCCTTAAGGAGCACGGCATTCGTACCCGTATCAAGAAAAAACTCAGCGAAGGCAGCACTGAGATTCCCGACTCCATCCGCGCAGGCTATGTAACCTATGTTGTCAACACCCGCGAGGTAGGCAGCGATAGCCAGCAGTCCGACGGCGCATACATCCGCCGCTGTGCAGTTGAGAACAATGTTACTATGTTCACATCCCTTGATACTGTCCGCGTTCTTCTGGATGTTCTCGAAGAAACCACCCTTTCTATCTCTACCATCAACTCATGAAGCAGGGATATTTTGAGATAATCGAAAATGTCGCTTTGACCCGCGATGTTTTCCGTATGAGACTGCAGGGCGATACCTCCGCCATCACTGCAGCGGGTCAGTTTGTAAATATCAAGCTTGACGGCTTTTTCCTCCGCAGACCTATTTCTGTCTGCGACGTGGAAGGCGATGTGCTCACTATTATTTATAAGGTAGTAGGCGACGGCACCCATCTGCTTGCTCATATGAGCGCAGGCACAAAGCTTGATATTCTCACAGGTCTCGGCAACGGCTACGACCTTGAAAAAAGCGGCACTGCCCCTCTGCTCATCGGCGGCGGTGTAGGTGTTCCTCCTATGTATAACCTTGCCAAAAGATTGATAGCACAGGGTGAGAAGGTCACCGTAATTATGGGCTTCAATGCCTCCTACGAGCTTTTCTACAAGAAAGAGTTTGAAGCATTGGGCGCAAAGGTGCTTATCACCACAGTGGACGGAAGCGAAGGCATCAAGGGCTTTGTCACCGATGCACTGGCTGATGCGGGAGATTATTCCTGCATTTACACCTGCGGCCCCGAGCCTATGCTGAAGGCAATATACAATGCTACCGACTGCCCCGCTTATTTCTCCTTCGAGGAGAGAATGGGTTGCGGCTTCGGTGCTTGCGTAGGCTGCACCTGTAAGACCAAATACGGCAACAAGCGTATATGCAAGGACGGCCCCGTACTGTGCAGGGAGGAAATAATATGGTAAACACAAAGGTTAATTTAAGCGGTCTTGATCTTTCTAACCCCATAATCCCCGCCAGCGGAACTTTCGGCTTTGGCTACGAGTTTGCCGAGTTGTACGACATTAATATATTGGGAAGTTTTTCCTTCAAGGGCACTACCGTGTCTCCCCGCTTTGGCAACGACACACCCCGAATTGCCGAAACCGCTTCGGGAATGCTCAATTCTGTAGGTCTGCAGAATCCGGGCATTGAAAAGGTTATTTCGGAAGAGCTGCCCAAGCTGAAAAAATGCTTCAATAAACCGGTCATTGCCAACATAAGCGGCTTTTCCATTGAGGATTATGTCACCGCTTGCCGTCTTATTGACGAGCAGGAGCAGGTAGGTCTCATTGAGGTCAACATAAGCTGCCCCAATGTGCACAACGGCGGAATGTCCTTCGGTGCGTCGGCACAAGCCGCCGTGGAGGTAACAAAAGCCGTCAAGGCGGTCACCACCAAGCCGGTATATATGAAGCTGACCCCCAATGTTACCGACATTGCCGAGATCGCAAAGGGTTGCGAAAGCGCCGGTGCTGACGGTGTCAGCCTTATCAACACCCTTTTGGGAATGCGCCTCGATCTGCGCAAGCGCAAACCCCTGCTTGCCAACACAACAGGCGGACTTTCAGGTCCTGCGGTATTCCCCGTTGCGGTAAGATGCGTATGGCAGGTATATAACGCGGTAAATATCCCCATTATCGGAATGGGCGGCGTATCAAGCGCCGAGGATGTTATTGAGATGATGATGGCGGGTGCTACCGCCGTTCAGGTGGGCGCGGCAAACCTTGTTGACCCCTTTGCCTGCAAGAATATCATCGAAGATCTGCCCCGTGTTATGGCAAAATATAAAATCGAAAATCTTTCAGATATAATAGGAGGAGCACATTAATGGCAAGAGATGTAATTATAGCCTGCGACTTCCCCTCTAAGGCTGATGTAATGAAGTTTTTGGATCTGTTCACCGAGGAAAAGCCCTTTGTGAAGATCGGTATGGAGCTGTTTTATGCCGAAGGTCCTTCCATCGTCCGTGAAATTAAAGAGAGAGGGCACAAAATATTCCTCGACCTGAAGCTTCACGATATCCCCAATACAGTAAAGTCCGCAATGGCAGTGCTTCGCGATCTTGATGTTGACATCACCAACCTCCATGCAAGCGGAACGGTTGCAATGATGGAAGCCGCTATTGAAGGTCTCACAAGACCTGACGGCACCCGTCCTCTGCTTATCGCCGTAACTCAGCTTACCTCCACAAGTGAGGAAAGAATGCGTGAGGACCTTCTCATCAATGCACCTATCGAGGATGTGGTTGCACACTATGCCCGCAATGCCAAAAAGGCAGGTCTTGACGGCGTAGTCTGCTCACCCCTTGAAGCCGCAACAGTCCATGCAAACTGCGGTGAGGAGTTTATTACAGTAACCCCCGGTGTCCGTTTCGCAGACGGTGATGTGGGCGATCAGTCCCGCGTTACCACCCCCGCAAAGGCACGCGAGATCGGTTCCGATTATATAGTAGTAGGCAGACCTATCACCAAGGCTGCCGACCCCGTAGCAGCATACCGTCGCTGCGTAAATGAGTTTGTGAAGGGAGAGTAAAAAAATGGCAAAGAGAGCAAAGCTGTATAACCCCGAATCCAAAAAGCAAATAGCAACATATCTGCTTAAGATAGGCGCGGTCTTCTTCCGCCCCGACGAGCCCTTTACCTGGGCAAGCGGAATAAAGAGCCCCATTTATTGCGATAACCGTCTCATCCTCACTGCACCCGAGGTGCGTGCCGAGGTTGAAAACACCATTGCCGCGGTAGTTCACGATTTTTACCCCGATGCAGAGGTGCTGATGGGTACTGCAACCGCAGGTATCGCCCACGCCGCTATTGCCGCCGCAATTTTAGACCTGCCCATGGGTTATGTCAGAAGCGGCGCTAAGGATCACGGCAGACAGAACCGCATCGAAGGCAAGCTTGAAAAGGGACAAAAGGTGGTCGTTATCGAAGACCTTATCTCCACAGGCGGAAGCGCCATTGAAGCTGTAGAAGCTCTGCGCGAAGCAGGCGCTGAAGTGCTGGGCATTGCTTCCATCTTCACCTACGGAATGCAGAAGGGTCTGGACAAGATGGCAGCGGCAAATGTTAAGAACATTTCCATCACCGACTTTGACACCATCGCACAGGTAGCCGCAGAAGAAGGCTACATCAAGCAGGAAGATATCGCCCGCCTTATGGCTTTCAGAAACAACCCCTCCGACGAAAGCTGGATCGGGGGCGCTAAATGAGAAGCCTTATCGACATAGTAAATCTGTCCACTGAGGAAATTGATGAGCTTATCACCGTTGCTCAGGATATTATGGCAAACCCCTCAAAGTATGCCGAAAAATGCCGCGGCAAAAAGCTCGCCACCCTGTTTTTTGAGCCCTCCACCCGTACCCGCCTTTCCTTTGAAGCGGCAATGTACGAGCTTGGCGGCAATGTGCTGGGCTTTTCCTCCGCCGACAGTTCCTCTTCCGCAAAGGGCGAAAGTGTATCCGATACCATTCGCGTTGTAAGCGGCTATGCCGATATTATCGCCATGCGCCATCCCAAAGAGGGCTCACCTTTGGCGGCAACCTTTGTGTCCGATGTGCCCATCATCAATGCGGGCGACGGCGGACATAACCACCCCACCCAGACACTTACCGACCTGCTGACCATCAACAAAGAAAAAGGCAGACTGAGCGGCCTTACCGTCGGTTGCTGCGGCGACCTGAAGTTCGGCAGAACGGTGCATTCTCTTGTCAAGGCTCTGCAGAGATATGAAAATATTAAGTTTATATTCATCTCCCCCGAGGAGCTGCGTATACCCGATTATCTCCGCTATGAGCTCCAGAAGGCAGGCGCTGATTTTTGCGAGGTGTCCTCTCTTGACGAGGCTATACCCGAGCTTGACATTCTGTATATGACAAGAGTTCAGCGTGAGCGTTTCTTCAATGAGGCAGACTATATCCGCCTTAAGGACAGCTACATACTCACCCTTGAAAAGCTTGAAAATGCCAAGGCTGACCTGTCAATTCTTCATCCCCTGCCCCGTGTAAACGAGATCTCCACAGAAATAGACAACGACCCCCGCGCCTGCTATTTCAGACAGGCTCTTTACGGAAAATATATCCGTATGGCGCTGATACTCAAGCTTCTGGAGGTGGAATAAATGATTTCTGTAGGCGAAATTATAGACGGCGTAGTCATTGACCATATCCCCTCAGGTTGCGGAATGGAGATATATCATCTTCTTAACCTTGACCACGCACAGTGCGAGGTTGTGTTTATCAAGAATGTTCCCAGCCAGAAGATGGGCATAAAAGTCATTCTCAAAATAAACGACACCATAGACCTTAACTTTGATATGCTTGGCTATATCGATCCCGATATCACCATCAATATCATCCGCGACGGAAAGATAATCGAAAAGGTGAGATTGGAGCTTCCTGAAAAGATCACCGATGTCATCAAGTGCAAAAATCCCCGTTGCATAACAAGCACCGAGCCCGCACTCCATCACGAGTTTAAGCTGGCAGATCGGGAAAAAGGCATCTACCGTTGCATCTTCTGCGACTCCTCCGCGAAGTGAATAAACAAAAATGTCCGAAAGATATTCTTTCGGACATTTTTAATTAATGCGCGCTCAGTGCCATTCATTCTTATTCAGTGCGAAAGGTGCGATTTATATTTGATTTATATGTCTTGTATGGTTATAATAATTTTGAGGTGATTTTATGAACAGAGAGCTTGAGCAAAAGGTTAACCGCTTTTTAGCAGAAAACCGTGACAATATAATAAACGACATAATAAGAATGTGCCGTATTCCCGCAGTGCGTGGAGAGGCTCTTCCCGGTGAGCCCTTCGGCAAGGATTGTGCCGATGCACTTCGTCTTGCAGTGCAGGTGGGCAAGGATATGGGCTTTAAGACCGAAAGCTATATAGACCGCGGCTATGCCCTGGTATCCTATGGCGAGGGTGACCGGACTATCGGCTTTTTGGGACATACCGACGTTGTGCCCGCAGGGGACGGTTGGACAATGAGCAAGCCCTTTGAGCCTACTGTTATTGACGGCAGGCTGTATGGTCGAGGTGTTATGGACAATAAGGCAGGCGTTGCCGCAGGCTATTATGTAATGAAGGCTGTCCGTGACCTTGATCTGCCCGTAAAGTCAAAACTCCTCACCGTGGTAGGCAACTGCGAAGAGACAGGTATGGAGGATATGGAAAACTTCTCCGCTGACCAAAAAGCACCCGATGCTTGTCTTGTTGCCGACGGAAGTTTCCCCGTCTGCTACGGTGAAAAGCATATTGTTTACGGTCACTTTACAAGCAATAAGGCATTTGAGCAGATTATTTCAATAAACGGCGGTACAGTTATCAACGCGGTACCCGCCGCCGCAAGCGCTGTAATTAAAAACTCCACCGCCCTGAAGGCAGAGCTTGAAGAGCTGTGCATTTGCCGTGACGGCTTGACCCTCACCCAAGAAGGCGAAGCGCTGACACTTTCCGCCTCGGGGCTCTCCTCCCACGCAAGCCGCCCCGACAAGGGCAAAAACGCTTTGGGGCTGCTTGTTTCTGCGCTTTACTCCTGCAAGTCACTTTGTGAAAATGACCGCGGTATTCTTGATATGGTCAACACATCCCTGAAGGACTGCTACGGCGAGGCGCTGGGTGTTGCTCACAGTGATGAAAAGATGGGTAAGACCACACTTTCCACGGATATTGCCGAAACCGAAAACGGCATTTTGACCGTCAAGATAGATATGCGTGTTTGCTGCTCCATCAGCGGTGAGGAAATGCTGAAAAGGGTAACCGATGCTTTTGACAAGGGCGGTTACAGACAGATATACAGCCATATCAGCGAGGGTTATTTTATCGACCCCGACGGAGAGATCATTTCTTCCATTATGGATATTTATCGTGATGTAACGGGTGAAAAGGATGCCCAGCCCTACACCATGGGCGGCGGCACCTATGCAAGACAGGTAAAAAATGCCTTTGTCTGCGGACCCACCTTCCCCGACAGGGTGTACAGCCCCGCGCCCGGTCACGGCGCTATTCATCAGCCCGACGAAAATATGGTCATTGATGACTTTATGCAGGCAATGAAGATATACATTCTGTCCACTGTTTATGTGGACAAGGCGATAAACTGAAGGGCGGTGTTTTTATGAAGATTGCCGCAGTTGACTTAGGGGATGTGCGTACAGGTCTTGCTTTTTCCGACCTGACGGGATTTATTGCAGGCAGAGCGGTTACCCTTACCGCCAATTCCCGCGCCGAGCTTGTGGAGAAGATATGTAATGAGCTGAAGGCTGAACGCGCCGAAAAGGTGGTTGTTGGTCTGCCTCTGAATATGGACGGCAGCGAGGGCGACCGCGCCCAAAAGGCAAAAGCCTTTGCCGAAATACTCCGTGATGCCTGCGGATTGCCCGTTGTAATGTGGGATGAGCGGGGCACTTCGGTGACCGCAAACCGACTTCTTTCCGATGCAGGAAAAAAGCGGGGCAAGCAAAGGCAAAAGGTGGATGCCGTTGCCGCAAGCATTATTTTGCAAAGCTTTTTAGACGCCAATTCCCGCTGAATAATTGAAGAATAAATGCAAAAACTACCCGAAACAGCGGGTAGTTTTTGCATTTAGCTAAATTGCCTTTGGCAGCTATGCCGCTTTTAGCTTCCTACGCATGACCATTAATTAATTCAGCGGGAAAGGTGCGTTTTCCTTATCTCAACCAAAATCGCAGATTTTGCGCTGAGACGAGCAACTGACACTGTGACAGTACTTTGTGTACGGCAAGGCGGGGCGGCGCAGTATTCAGCGGGAAAGGTGTGTTTTACTTCAAAACTAATACAAAGCTCATAGTCTCCGGGGCTCTTGCGGGCACAGTCAACGGCCTTTTAGGCTCGGGCGGCGGAATAATACTCGTGCCGCTCTTTTTGTCGTGGATAAAACTTGATGGCAAAAAAGCCTTTGCCACATCGGTATCCATCACTCTTCCGCTGTCCCTTGCCACAATGGCTGTCTGTTTTTTCGGCGGTGACACCCCCGCTTTTTCCAAGGCTTTGCCCTATCTCATAGGCGGCGGGGTAGGTGGGATAGCCGCAGGTACCCTTCTGAAAAAGCTTTCGGTTATTTGGCTGCGACGGATATTCGGCGCGCTTCTTATCATCGGCGGAGTGAAGGTGTTTTTATGATTAAATATATTTTGCCCGTTATGGTAGGTGCGGCAACGGGTGTGCTTGCGGGCTGCGGTGTTGGAGGCGGCACTCTACTCCTTTTGTATATGACCGCTCTGGGCGGAGTAAGCTTTGCTGATGCCAAGTGGATAAATCTCCTCTTTTTCACCGTGACGGCGGTAATTGCCCTTATCTCGCATATAAAAAACAAACTCATCGACTACCGCGCCACCATTATCTGCGCTCTGTGCGGAATAGTTACCGCAATTCCCGCCGCGTTGTTTGCCCAAACCCTTCAGGAAGGGGCACTGAGCAAGATATTCGGCGCGCTCTTTATAATCGCTGGCATCCGCGAAGTACTTGCAAAGGAAAAAAACGACAAGCAACCCTGATTTGTTGAAATCGCCTTACAAAAGTTTACAAGTTTCGCAGATTGTGCTATAATTTACTCAGTTCAGTAAATTATAGGAGGATTCTTTATGCTCGACAAACTTGTCAATCATCTCGCCGATCTTGGAATTGGCGCTCTTGCTCCCTTTGTAGGCGCAGTTTTGGTTTTTGTTATCGGTTTTCTGCTGGTTAAGGGACTCGCAAAGCTTCTGACCAAGGCTTTTAAAAAGGACAATCATCTTGATCCCAGCGTAGAAAAGCTTATCGTTACCGTTGTCAAGGTAGCAGGTACATTTATCATTCTGCTCGTCTGTGCAGAGATGCTTTCCATCCCCACCTCTTCTTTGGTAACTCTGCTCGGCACCTTTGGTCTTGCTGTTTCTCTGTCGGTACAGAGCGTTGTAGCCAACATTGCCAGCGGCATCTTCATTATGGTTTCCAAGCCCTTCCTTACGGGACATTGGATAGCCGCACCCAGCGGTGAAGGCGAAGTCGTACAGATCGGTCTTACCCACACCACTCTTAAGACCGGTACAAATCAGCTTATCTGCATTCCTAACGGAAATCTTGCAGGCGAGGCGGTAACCAACTATTCCACCGAGCCCACCCGCAGACTTGACCTGACCATCCCCGTATCATATGACACCGACACCGTTCAGGCAAAGAAGGCTATCTACAATGCTATTTTGGACGATGAGCGCATTCTGAAAGACCCCGCTCCCTTTGTTCGCGTTTGGAACCTTAATTCTTCCTCTGTTGATATTATGGTTCGCGTATGGACAAAGCCCTCCGATTATTGGGAGATCCGCTCCGCTTTGATTGAAAATATCAAGAATACTCTTGTGAAAGAGAACATCACTATCCCCTTCAACCCCATTACAGTTGTCAACAAAAGCATCAGCGAAGACAAATAATTACATAATATTGCAAAACCGTCGGTTTAGGCGGGGCTTCGTAAAACAGTTATTTTGAAAAATGCTTGAAAACGACTGTTTTCAAG
>CAZOSH010000032.1:0-9531 GCA_964582395.1 uncultured Oscillospiraceae bacterium
GTGGCAACGGGCAAGCTTGCCGATTATTGCACCCCCTCGATCACCGTTCAGTGCGGCGATGTCAAGGTTGGAATCATCGGTGCTATAGGGGATTGCTATTCCTCCATTTCGGGCGATCACACCAAGGGTATAACCTTCAAGGTGGGTAGCGAGCTGACTGATCTTGTCAAGGCGGAGTCCGATCGCCTTCGCAATCAGGGCGCAGACCTGATAGTTTATGCCATTCACGACGGCCACGGAAGAGGAAACGACAGCGCTCAAACCATTGGCTCTGCCGCCATAAAGAGCTATTATGACACCGCTCTTTCCGATAGCTATGTTGATGTGGTTTTTGAGTCACATTCCCACCAGAAATACATACTTATCGATGATAAGGGCGTCTATCATATTCAAGGCGGCGGAGAGAATTACGGACTTTCACATATTGAACTCAAGGTCAACACAGTAACCGACACTACCAAGGTCACCGACGCAGAAGTCGTGCCTTATTCGGTATATCAGAATCTTGCCGATGATGCCGCCACCGAAGAAATAGAGAAAAAATATGCTCAAAGCATAAGCCACGCCTATGACATTCTGGGCAGAGTAGATAAAACGGTAACAGGCGACGAGCTTGCCGATCTGATGTCAAAATACTACCTTGATATTGCACAGGAGCGTTGGGGAAGTAAGTACGATATCGTGCTGGGCGGTGGATATATCAAAACAAGAAGCCCCTACGATATGGCTGCCGGTACAAAGACCTATGCCGACCTGATGTCGCTGTTCCCCTTTGATAACCGACTTGTTCTGTGCTCGATTTCGGGTGCGAAATTGATGTCTCAGTTTATAAATACCTCAAACAGAAATTATCACATCACCCTCAGCGAATACGGAAAGAGTATTTTAGGAAATATCGACCGTAACAAGACCTATTATATTATGACAGACTCCTATTCTTCCACCTATGCACCTAACGGACTTACCGAAGTGGCAGAATATGATACGGGAATCTTCCCCCGCGACCTCCTTGCATCAGCCCTCAAGCGTGGTGAGTTCGAAGTTGATCACGATAATTACAAGCTGACCGATATTTCGACGCTGATAGAAATCGGCACCTACTTTGGTCCCAATGCGGAAGGCTTTGACTATTATTACGTCAAGGGAAGTGTCAAGGATCAGCCCAATGCCACCTATGGCAATTTCACCTTGACCGACGGAAAAGACTCAATTTTCATCTATGGTGTCAAGGATCTGCAGGGCAACAGCTACTCTTCAATGAGCGAAAAGCTTGCCATCGGCGATGAAGTGGTCATCTATGGCAGACTTAAGCGCTATGTCAATAAGAGTACGGGTGAGGATATTATTGAAATAATTGACGGAGTGCTAATAAAATAAAACAAGCCTCGGTGCTGCTGATATGCACCGAGGCTTGTTTTATATAGTTTAATCTATTTTTCCGCAGCAGAGATAAAAATCTTCAACGATCATGGGTTGGTCAATGGAGAAGTTAAGGGTAAGCTGTCCGCTTTCTTCCGTCAAGATACCGTTTCCGCTAAAGGTATAGTCATAGGTGGTGGATTCAAACTCATATCCCTCGGGAGAGACTAAGGTGATGCTGCTTGAATTGACAGAAAGATAGGAGGGGATCTCGGTCATCCATTTGTGGAATGTAACATAATCGCGGAAAACCACGGTAAGTCCCGTGTTCCATATATACATATGGTCAATGGCTTCATAATCACCCATAGTTTCAACAATGCTGTAGCTGTCGGTGTCGGCATCATAGGTGATATATACCGAAAATCCGGGCAGACCGCCCATAGAGGATAAGCGCTGCTTGTTGCCGTTTATCTTTGCGGCGGTGATATTGTTGTCGATTTTGTAGGGCTTGCTCATTGATGCAATATCATCGGGAGCAGTAGGGGTGTCGGTGGTCTCGGGGATATCGTCGGGTGAGGCGAGGATATCTATGGTGGGGTCCCCATTGCCGTCGGTGTCCGACGGAGTGGCAGGTACATCGGATGGAGTGCTGTCACCGCCTAAAAGCTCATCGTGGGTGGCAGGGGCATCGGTCACAGGGGGAGTTTCCTCATCCTTTTTAGGGATATCGGTTGCAGGCTCGGTGCTTGCCACACAGCCGCAAAGAAGTATAATAAGCGCCAAAAGGATAGCAATAAAAGACTTTTTCATAATTTCCTCCCTAATATTCGTTGTTTTTATTATAGTGACAGCGAAGTGAAAAATCAAGATGCGAAAAAGTAACAAAAATATCTGCTTTTTGTAGTTGAAAAATGAAAACCTATACTATATAATAAAATGTACACCGAAAAAATTATTATTTTTAAAATATGGAAGGAGTGTAGTCGCGTGTCCAAAGGTGATATTGGTATAGACCTCGGTACAGCGTCGGTTCTTGTCTTTGTAAAGGGCAAGGGAATTGTTCTTTGTGAGCCCTCGGTTGTTGCCGTGGACAAGATATCCGGAAAGATACTGGCAGTAGGTGCCGATGCACAGAAAATGCTCGGCAGAACTCCCGGTAACATAATTGCAATAAGACCCTTGAGAGACGGCGTTATTTCTGATTACGAAATGACCGAAAAGATGATCAAGGAGTTTATAAAGAAGGCTTTGGGCTTCCGCCTTTTCAGACCCAATCTTATCATCTGCATACCCAGCGTTATTACCGAAGTTGAAGAAAGAGCGGTTATCGATGCAGGTACACAGGCAGGCGCGAAGCGAGTATTTCTCATTGAAGAGCCTGTTGCGGCAGCCATTGGCGCAGGCATAGATATTGCTCAGCCTAACGGCAATATGATAGTTGATATCGGCGGCGGTACCGCTGATATAGCTGTCATTTCTTTGGGTAGTATTGTTGATTCTGCATCCATTAAGGTCGCAGGCGATAAGTTTGATGAAGCCATCGTCAAGTACATACGCCGCAAGCACAATGTTGTTATCGGTGAGCGTACCGCTGAAGAGATAAAGATGAGCATCGGTTGCGTTTATCAGTACCCCGAAACCAAAGAGATGGAAGTCAAGGGTCGTTGCCTGATGACAGGTCTGCCCCGCACCTTCACTGTTACCAGCGATGAGATGCTGGAGGCTTTGGAAGAGACCGCTTCCAAAATCGTTGAAGCAGTCCACAGCGTACTTGAAACTACCGCTCCCGAACTGGTGGGCGACATTGCAACCAATGGCATAGTTATGACCGGTGGAGGAAGCCTGCTTTACGGCTTCGACAAACTTATCGAAATGAAAACAGGCATCGCGACCCGAGTTGCCGATGATGCTATTTCCTGCGTGTCCTACGGTACAGGCAAGGCTCTCGACAGCATCGCCTCTATGCAGGACGGCACAATGAATCTTGCCCGCCGCCGTCAGATACTCAACTGATTATAATATTATAAAAGAGTACCGTGAGGTACTCTTTTTACATTGGGGTGATACAATTGGAGTTCAAAAGGTTTATTACGGTGATTTTGATTTTGAGTGTTTGCATTGTCTTTGTTGCTTGCGGTGAAGAAGAGGACGATGGATATATAACACCGAGGGTAGTTGCCGAGTCCATAACTGATACGTCCCGCGATATGAATATCATACAGCAACCTGCTGCATTTTTTCTGAAACAGATGAAGAATGGAAACTCAGTCAACCAAACGGTTGAGCGAGTGTATTCATCAGGCGCGACGGCATATATAAAATTGCTTACCGAGGTCTACGGCTTTGAACTTTTCTATGAAGATCCGGGGTATGTATATAACGAATATTATTTTGTACATCCCGATAACAATAAGCAAACAGGTGAGAATGGAGAAGGGTATGACATTTATATTCAGCACGTTTATGCATCGTCAACTACAGTCACCGGTGATTGGATGAATGTTGCGCTGAAAAATGATAAATATACCTTTGGTGACCTTGGGTTCAGGTTCAACGGTGAAAAGGAGCGGCAGGCAGTTAATGGGAAATATGCTGCCGATGAGTTTAAATATAACGGAAAACAGTACTACAACTCATCCGACCGAGAACTGTCGGTACGCGCCGGTATGAAACGCAAAATGACATATATATACACCAAGCCAACTGCAAATACAGCACAGGGATTTTACGGAAAAAAGGGATCTTGCGGCTTGATTATTAACGGCGGAGAAACGGAGAAATACTATTCGCTTATTGCTGATTATCCCGATTCGAACAGCTCCGTGACCGATATGATTTCGGTCTATGACAGCGATGATATACAAATAGTCCATATAACGTGGGAGCATGAAATGCTTGAAGTCGGGAAGGTCTATAATTTGGCAGATTTTCTTGCCGGAAATTATTGGCGGTTTGAGTTCGAGTATGATGAGCAAGCTTTCGATGAAAACACCGCCTTGTGCTTAACTGTTCGTCCGTTGATACTTGACAGAGACGGCAAAAAGGAGTCGGTAGTGTATTTTTACGGCGAGTTTGAAGGCGCTGAGAATGGAATATACACAGTTGAAGGACTGATTGCCGCGACCTTCTGTCTCGAGGAAACATCTGAAGCGTATACAGAAGAGTCGGAGGAATCGGAAGACCCCTTAAGCGGCGATAGCGGCGGGCACTCAGGTGTGCCGGATTATGATCCGCCGGACATTCCGGAGCATTCAAAACTCAACTGCCTGACTTGTAAGGGCGACGGAGACTGCAATAGCTGCGGTGGCAGCGGGGTCGATTATTACGGCGGTTATAAAACGAAATGCAATACCTGCCGAGGCAGCGGAAATTGCAGAAGCTGCGGCGGCAGCGGTAAAAGATAAAATAACCCAACTCAGTTCAATGAACTGAGTTGGGTTCAGAGTGTCAAAAAAGCCGCCAATCGTCAAAAAGAAGGACATATGACTGTATGAAGCTTTGCTTTATGGTGCAAATAATAAATTATATTTTAAACATCCTATATCCTTCAAAACTGTTGAGGCGTAAGGCTTTTTGACTTACCACGCAACTCGCTCTCTACCGTACCCCCGTACGCCTACGAGCGCGAGTTGCTCGTCTTGACGACTTTTTTGACCTCTGCCAGTCTGCCAAAAACAAGTTCTTTGACAGACTAAAACCCCCTCAGTTCAATGAACTGAGGGGGTTTTATGTATTAAGTCAACTTACTTAGAAGAAGATGCGAACATGGGATAGCCGAAGCCGAAGCCGGTGATATAGGACTGATCCTTGGTGGGAAGGGTGATATGAGAAGCAAAGAGCTTCTTGCTCTCGGTCTCGTATACGGGAATAATGATGCGCTCCTTCAGGATCTTGTTTTCCATCTTCTGGCAAAGCTCGATCTTAAGATCGTTGTTCAGGTTTGCTTCAAGAGAGATGGATTGCTCGTACAGAGCATCAAACTCTGCATCGGAATACTTGAATCTGGGGGGAGAGTAAGAGGAGATAAAGAAGTTGAAGCTTGCAGTGGGGTCGTCAGCGGAGGGAAGCAGTGAACCCATTGTGGTCTCAAAGGAAGTGGGGTTAGAGGGATCCCAACGGCGGAGGGTAATGGTCTGACCTGCGGGAACAGAGCGCATTGTTACATCCAGCTTGTTCTGGAAGACTTCCTCATACGTGACCATCATCATTTCAAAGATAGCGCGGCTGCGGGTTGCTGTTTCGGAATACATAAGCTCCATAGTTGCGCTGGTCAGGTTACACTCTTCAAGAGCCTTTGTAAAGAACTCATTAGCCTTATCGGGCTGATAGATGGTTGTGGGATCATCAACATAATCCTTAGAACCGGGCATATCAACGAATGCGGTACCGTTGGTCAGGTCACCGACAACAGCCTTACGGACATAACGAGCGGTGGGCTCGCCGCCTACAGCATTGGTGATCTCAACACGATCCATACCATAGTAAAGAGCCTCACGGAAGTTGAGATTGCCAAGCAGGTTGTTCTGGTTGGGGTTGCCCAAGTTGATGAACATATACATCAGAGAGTCATCATAATAGTTATGTACGCGGGGGTCTTCCTCGTAGGCCTGCCAATGCTCGTAGCTGATGTCAACTGCATCGATGGTACCATTCAGGAACAACTCAAGAGCGGTCTGTGCATCGGGGATAGCAATATAAGTGATGCCTGCTACCTTGATCTTGTCAGCAAAGATAAAATCAGGGTTGCGCTCAAGTACGATCTTGCTGTCCTTGATCCATTCTGTGATGATGAAGGGACCGGAAGAAACATAATTTTCAAGGGTGGTACCATAAGCAGTATAGGACTTATCTTCACTCAGTGTTGCAAGGAAGGTCTCCTTATGGAGAATTGTGCTGACGCCAATACCGCGTCTTGCCTGAAGCTGAGTAACAGGTCTGGAGGAATAGAAATCAAGGGTATAATCGTCGATCTTCTTGATGCCTACATCATCCCAAGAGCCTTCGCCTTCAAAATAAGCACCTGCACCTGCAAGAGCAAACTGGGTAGAGTTGATGGTGTTGGTTGCCTGAACATTGATCTGTTCGGGGTCAAGCAGCATCTGATAGGTGAAAATAACATCGTCAGCGGTGATCTCGTGACCATCGGTGAACTTGCAGCCTTGACGGAGCTTTACGCGCCAGACCTTGCCCTCTTCATCCATCTGAATAGGAAGCTCGGCTGCCAGTTCGGGAGTGCCTACATAAGCATCGCCTGCTTCGTTGAGGTATTCACGGTACAGAGTGATAGAGGTCATACGCATAATAGCGTGATCCTGCGTGCTGGTGGATGTGAATCCGTTCAGTGTGGTGGGCAGGGTGGTGAAATAGTCGTGGATCCAGCCGGAAGCCTTAGCTTCATCATCCTGCTTGGTGCTGCAGCCTGCAAAGGCGGCGACCAGCATCATAGCGGCAAGAACCAATGCCAGTGTCTTTTTCATTTTTTTGTCTCCTTTCATATTTATGGAATTACCATAATATAATAAAGATATTATACTACCTTATTGTACAAATTGCAATAGTCCGATTTTATATAGAAATATTGTATTTATCTAATATAAATATATTGTCGAAATAATATAAAATAAGCTGATGTCTTGGATTCCCATCAGCGCACTCCCTCGGGACCTCTCCCTTGGCTACCCTAAAAGGGGAGCTGTCGCGGCGCAGCCGTGACTGAGGGGGGTTCACCTGATGTTCGCGGCGCGAGCAAGCCCGCGCCCTACAAACAGCGTAATTAGTATTTTCATCATTGCCTTTATATAAAATCAGCCCGAGTGATATTCACTCGGGCTGAAACAATGTTACATTCTGTTACTTAATAGAAACGTAGTAGGGATAACCAAAGCCGTAGCAGGTTACATACTGATCGTTTGCGGTGGGCAGATCGATCTTGTCAGCAAACAGCTTCTTGGATACTGTCTCATATACGGGGATGATAACTCTGTCTTCGAGGATGATCTTTTCCATCTTCTGGCAGATCTCTATAAACTTATCGTTGTCTGCACGAACCTCGCGAGAAACAGCTTGCTCATACAGAGCATCAATCTCGAGGTTGGAGTAGCAGAATCTGGGGGGAGAATAGGTGGAGGTAAAGCAGTGGAAGCTCTGTGAAGGATCGTCAGCGTCGGGAAGCATAGAACCTAATGTGATTTCGAAAGCGGTGGGGTTGGAGGGATTCCAACGGCGGAGGGTGATGGTCTGACCTGCGGGAACAGATCTCATTGTGGGCTGAAGCTTGCCATTGAAAACATCCTTCCACTGAACCTGTGCCATTTCCCAAATGGATCTTGTACGGGTGGAAACCTCTGAATACATCAGCTCAAGGGTTGCGCTTGTCAGATTACATTCTTCAAGAGCCTTTGTAAAGAACTCGTTAGCCTTGGTGGGATTGTAAACGGTTGTGGGATCATCAATATAGTCGCTTGAACCGGGCATCTCAACAAAGGCAGTACCTGTAGCCGGGTCACCGATAACGCCCTTACGAACATAACGGGTTACAGGCTCACCGGAAATTGCATTACCGATGGCAACACGGTCAAGACCATAGTAAAGTGCTTCGCGGAAGTTAAGCTTGCCAAGCAGATTGTTCTGGTTGGGGTTACCCATATTAACGAACATATACATCAAAGAGTCATCGTAGTAGTTATATACGCGGGGTCTTCTGCATAATTTTCCCAATGCTCGTAGCTGATATCAACAGCGTCGATCTCGCCCTTAACGAACAGCTCAAGAGCGGTCTGTGCATCGGGGATGGCAATAAAGGTGATACCTTCGATCTTGATCTTGTCGGCAAAGACAAAGTCGGGGTTGCGCTCTAAAACGAACTTGGCATCGGGTATCCATTCTTTAAGGATGAATGCGCCGGAGCTGACATACTGATCAGCGGTCATACCATAACCGGTCCAAGTTCCGTCATCACCGAGCAGGCTCTTGTAAAGCTCCTTGCAAACGATGGTGCTGACACCTATGGTGCGGGTGACATTAAGCTGAGTTGTAGGCTCAACATTGGTGATCTCGATGGTATAATCATCGATCTTCTTCATACCCACATCTTCCCAAGAGCACTCGCCTGCAAAGTAAGCAGCGGCATTGACAATTGTGATAGAAGTGGCATTTGCTATCTGTGTTGCCTTTACATTCAGCTGATTGGGATCAAGCAGCATTTCGTATGTATAGAGAACATCGTCAGCGGTGATCTCCTTAAGCTTATTTACGGCATCGGGATGCATTGCGTGAAAGCATTGTCTGCCTGCCACAAAGGATGCGGCATCTTGGGGGTCAATGACTGCGCCCTCTACATTGGCAACGGTATGGTCGGCAGAGTCAAAAAAGCTTAGCAGCTCTTTGCTGAAAAGGTTTTTGTCAGCCCCTCTTCCGTCCATATACTTGTCAAAGCCTATATCGCCCGTGAAAATAATGCTTGTTTTACTCATGCTTTTATTTCCGTTTATGTGTTTGATTCTGAGAAGCGGTCATGCAAAGCCGTGATCTTATTCATAAGAATATTTTACATATAATCAAAGAAACCTGCAACAGTATGTTGCAGGTTTTGGAATACAAGTTTTAAATAAGCCATATAAAGAAAAACTATATTTTTAAAACCGATATAGGTATTCTCAAACATAAATCCTCCGCAATTTGGAACTAATTGCGGAGGATTTGATTCTTATTTGGCAGTCAATTTCAGTCCTTCAACAATTCCTTTGCGGAAGCCGCAAGACCTGCAATGCTCTGTATCTCGGAGGGAATGATTATCTTTGTAGCCTGACCGTTGGAAACCTGAGCAAAGGTCTCCAGAGCCTTAAGCTTGACAACTGCTTCGCCGGGGTTTGCTTCGTTCAGCAGCTTGATAGAGTTTGCAAGAGCAGTTTGAACGGCAAGCAGAGCTTCTGCTTCACCTTCTGCCTCCTTGATCTTCTGCTGCTTTGCGGCGTCGGCGCGAAGGATCATAGATTCTCTTTCACCCTCTGCGATAAGGATAGCCGAACGCTTTTCACCCTCAGCCTTGAGTATGGACTCACGGCGTTCACGCTCTGCCTTCATCTGTCTTTCCATAGCATCCTGAATAGCGGCGGGAGGAATTATATTCTTAAGCTCAACACGGTTGATCTTGATGCCCCAAGGGTCGGT
>CAZOSH010000033.1:0-9490 GCA_964582395.1 uncultured Oscillospiraceae bacterium
TTGGGAGATGGATACCGTTCTCGTGTCTAAGAGAACGAAGAAAAGATTGTTGGTACTTACCGAGCGAAAAAGTAGGTACGAGATAATTCTTTTAATCAAAGACGGAAAAAGTCGTAGTGTAGTATCGGCTTTGAATGGGATAGAGAGGAAAATGGGATATGACATGTTTTCGAGAGTTTTCAAAAGCATTACTGTGGACAACGGAACGGAGTTTTCCGATTGTGCGGGTTTGGAAATGTCGTGCTTAGGTGAGGGCGGCAGAACGAAGCTTTATTATTGCCATCCTTACAGCGCTTTCGAGAGAGGAAGCAACGAGAATGCAAACAGGATCATAAGGAGATGGCTTCCAAAGGGAGTGGATTTTGATTATTTGACAAGCAAAGACGTTAAGAAAATACAAGAATGGCTCAACGGGTATCCGAGAGGAACATTGGGAGGAAAAAGCGCCGGAAAAGTATTTAGGGCATATTTAAAAAATCTCGAGTAGGAGAGAAAATGGAAAAATAAGGAAGCACACTTCATAGATGATATTGCGCTTAGGGGATAAGATTGCCGTGAAAAAGATGTAAACGGGGATCTTAGCAATGAAAATATATAATGGTTTGGTTAAGAGTTTTCTTTCCGAACTTGTGGGAAAGTTAAGATATGATTTGAATATATCTCAGGAAAAGATGTCTGAGTATTTAAGAATTTCGACGCGAGCCTACGGAGATCTGGAGAGAGGTAGATTTTGCTTTTCGGCTACTTCACTTTTGTTTTTGATGGCATGCTTAGATGAAAAAGATGTGTTGAAACTTCTTGATGAGTTTAAAAAGCTCATTGATGAAGTTGAAAATAAAGAAGCAGATTCCGGGCGAAATAAGAAAGGCTGATTGATGAAAAGCGGTCGGTCTTTTTAGGGCGCAATTAAAGAAAAAAGCAAGCGTTGAAAAATAAAAAAGTTGAGGCGAAATATTTATCGTCTCAACTTTTTTAGAAAATTTGCATTTAACTCTTGACAATGGGGTAAAAAATGGCATATTCACAAAATATTGTATACCATTCGACAAAGCTTGGTTCCGCACAAATAAAAGCAATGAACATAGGCGGATCGAAAAACACTTTTTACTCCCACGCAGCTTGTACCTACATTTAAACGCTATAAGCCCGCCAAGATAACAATCGAAGAAAAAATATAAGATAAATAAAATCAAGCCGTCGGGTCACCCCGACGGCTTTACTGTTGATATTATACTTAGTAATTAGACTTATCCGCAGAGACTGTCTCGGACGATTTATTCTTTGCTACCCTTTAAGTTACGGTCTGCCGCGAAGCCAAAGCTGCCATTGTCCATTGGTATATTCCATAAAGAAGTATGGGTCGGGACCGCCGTCGTTGTGTATACCGGTATATGTTCCTATAGGCTCTATAGCGGTGATAATAAATTGATCGTCTGTCAAAGTCTCAATATTCAAATACTCGTTATTGGAATATTCTTTATCTTTATTGCTTATAAGTTTAAAATTGCACCCTTCATAGTTTTGGTAATAAAAAAATCTATTGGGTGCAGGCTGTGAAAGCTCTCTGCAAGCTTCGTACATCAGTTTTTCAGCCGCTTTATTAGGAGCTAGTTCTTTATTCTCATCATATAAAAAGAGGGGTGATGCATTTGATGTCTCTACAGAACACAGCCAATCAAACATTGAGGTTACACTGCCGGATATAATAAAGTTATCACGTGTCAAGCCTTTCTGCTCACACAATGCAATAAATTCATCTGCAGCATTATCTGTGAGCCATGCGCTGCTGCCGTCTGCAAGCATTACGGCAATTGCCGTGCTTGTATTTTCGTTGTTGTCAGACTTTGTTTTAATGTTAAAAATCACTTCTTTGGTTTGTTCACTGTTGCGAACAGAAAAAACAGCCTTGTACGGTTCGGGATTTCTTGAGGAAAACATATTTTCCGCAGTTTCACTGTTTTCTCTGTCTATATCAAGAAGTAATCTTTCCATTTTGTCTACGATAGAGTTTTCTTTACTCCAATCATTGTTGGTGTTGAAAAAATTGTATTGCAATTTTTTCTCTATACTACCTGCTTGAGTTATTCCGTCAACAGTCCAATATCCGCCGGATACTACATTTCTGATGAGAGTGAGAGAGTCATAATCCACAGAAGAGGCAGAAGCTTGCACAGCATCTTGAGCCTTGTCATTTTCGGGTTGGGGCGAAGTTTCTGTGTTATCTTGACTGTTACCTTCGGGAGGTGTGGATGATGCAGGGGAATCGGGGGCAGGAGATGCGTCAATGTTTATCGGTGAATCCGATTGAGCGGTGGAATCGGGCAATTGCGGCTGCTTTTCCTGCTCATTGGCAATTTCACCGCAAGCGGTAAACAAGGTAAGGACAAGCAAAAGACTTAATATAACGGCAGTTTTCTTCATCGGATTCATCTCCTTTCAAAACTTTGATGAAGAATTGGGGTTACATTCTCTGTAACCCCAGTATAGCAAAAAATACCGGTCATTGTAATTACAAAAGGGATATAAGCCCACCAAGATAACCATCGGGGAAAACGAATAAAAACTAAGCCGTCGGAGCATCTCCGACGGCTTAACTAACTTAGTAATTAGGATTTTCCGCCGAGACAGACTCGGGTAGCGAGTTCTGATTGTAGAATACTTCATCCATCCAGAGCCTCCACCAGCCCGATTCATACTCCATACACCAATGTATACCCGAACCGTCACCTTGAATGGGACCTTCAAGCTTAACGGTAGGATTTGCAAACACTACCCACTGATTTTTGCGCAAGTCCAAGTCGTTAAGAAGTTCATAGTTCTTTGCCGCATCGGCATCATAAAGCTTGACCTTTGTGTCTCCGGTTTCGGTTATAACATAGGGACAATCGGGCTGATCGTATGTGTAGGAAGAAAAGAACTTTTTAATCAGCTCATTTGCGGCTTCTTCGGGAGTCAGATTCTGTTCGGCATCTTTAAGAAGTACCGGATCATCTGACATCCTCATATTAGTATCCATTATGTAGTGGTCAAGCAATAGATTTTGCTCTCCAAGACGAACAGCGTCACAAACACTTAAAAAATACCAGACTGCATTCTCGGTAAGATGTACTGTCTTGTTTTCTATATCCGCAACTGCAAGATGCATTCGTCCATCTTTTTCAAAATCTGTTAAAATAAAGGTTTTTTCACAAGATTTCCCATCGGATTCGTTACGGAATATTGCTTTAATCTCTGTATAACTGCCTGTAAAACTTATGTTCTGCGCGTTCTCATCGGTAAGGCTTGCAATATAATACAGCTGATCGCAGACCGAGTTTTTGTAGAAGGTATAGCTCTGAGTATCATCGTGCTTTTCCATGCCGTTGGATACGTATCCGGTAAAGTTCATCTCGCGGACAAGAGTGACAATATCATAAGGGCTGTCGGGAACATTTTCGCGCCAGTTTGCCGATGAGGTGGGTGCCGTCTGTTTATCTTCATTCGGAGTTTCGTCATCCGCAGACGGTGCGGAGGGTGTAGGGGCATCAGGTTCAGCAGGGGTTTCAGTGCTTGTTGGTGAATCCGATTGAGCGGTGGAATCGGGCAATTGCGGCTGTTTGGCTTGCTCATTGGCATTTTCACCGCAAGCGGTAAACAAGGTAAGGGCAAGTAAAAGGCATAAAATAATAACGGTTTTCTTCATCGGATTCATCTCCTTTCAAAACTGTGATGAAGTGACGGGGTTACATTCTCTGTAACCCCAATATAGCAAAAAGCGCTATTCAATACAACAACAAAAGAGTTACAGCCTGTCATACTTTTGTAACCGAATCAGATGGGAACTGCCCTGATGAAGCTTGTCCCCACATTTAAGCGCTGCAAGCCCGCCAAGATAACAATCGAAGAAAAAATATAAGATAAATAAAATCAAGCCGTCGGGTCACCCCGACGGCTTTACTGTTGATATTATACTTAGTAATTAGACTTATCCGCAGAGACTGTCTCGGACGATTTATTCTTTGCTACCCTTTAAGTTACGGTCTGCCGCGAAGCCAAAGCTGCCATTGTCCATTGGTATATTCCATAAAGAAGTATGGGTCGGGACCGCCGTCGTTGTGTATACCGGTATATGTTCCTATAGGCTCTATAGCGGTGATAATAAATTGATCGTCTGTCAAAGTCTCAATATTCAAATACTCGTTATTGGAATATTCTTTATCTTTATTGCTTATAAGTTTAAAATTGCACCCTTCATAGTTTTGGTAATAAAAAAATCTATTGGGTGCAGGCTGTGAAAGCTCTCTGCAAGCTTCGTACATCAGTTTTTCAGCCGCTTTATTAGGAGCTAGTTCTTTATTCTCATCATATAAAAAGAGGGGTGATGCATTTGATGTCTCTACAGAACACAGCCAATCAAACATTGAGGTTACACTGCCGGATATAATAAAGTTATCACGTGTCAAGCCTTTCTGCTCACACAATGCAATAAATTCATCTGCAGCATTATCTGTGAGCCATGCGCTGCTGCCGTCTGCAAGCATTACGGCAATTGCCGTGCTTGTATTTTCGTTGTTGTCAGACTTTGTTTTAATGTTAAAAATCACTTCTTTGGTTTGTTCACTGTTGCGAACAGAAAAAACAGCCTTGTACGGTTCGGGATTTCTTGAGGAAAACATATTTTCCGCAGTTTCACTGTTTTCTCTGTCTATATCAAGAAGTAATCTTTCCATTTTGTCTACGATAGAGTTTTCTTTACTCCAATCATTGTTGGTGTTGAAAAAATTGTATTGCAATTTTTTCTCTATACTACCTGCTTGAGTTATTCCGTCAACAGTCCAATATCCGCCGGATACTACATTTCTGATGAGAGTGAGAGAGTCATAATCCACAGAAGAGGCAGAAGCTTGCACAGCATCTTGAGCCTTGTCATTTTCGGGTTGGGGCGAAGTTTCTGTGTTATCTTGACTGTTACCTTCGGGAGGTGTGGATGATGCAGGGGAATCGGGGGCAGGAGATGCGTCAATGTTTATCGGTGAATCCGATTGAGCGGTGGAATCGGGCAATTGCGGCTGCTTTTCCTGCTCATTGGCAATTTCACCGCAAGCGGTAAACAAGGTAAGGACAAGCAAAAGACTTAATATAACGGCAGTTTTCTTCATCGGATTCATCTCCTTTCAAAACTTTGATGAAGAATTGGGGTTACATTCTCTGTAACCCAATTATAGCAAAAAGTGATATGCTATACAACAACAAAAGAGTTACAGCCTGTCATACTTTTGTAACCAAATCAGTCATGCCTATCAATTGATATATTTCGGTATCCTGATGCTGAAATGCTATAGGGATAAACTTGCAAATAATATGTTCCTGCTTCAAGGTATTCAACTATTTCAAAATCAACACCACCACCGGTATTATTATCCTCGTTTATCAATAACATATATATGGTTACAGGCGTTCCCTCTGCGGTGCTTTCAGAAACAGCGCTTTCTTTATACAATCTTCCAAATGTATCTAAACTCCCCACACCAGCATAAGACTCTGAAAAAAACTTATATGTTCCGGTTTCTGGAGCTGTGAATTTGAAATACATACTGCTTCCTGCAGGGAAATATACTCCCGTAGTTACAGGCGTATTAGCCAATGTTAAAACTCCAAAGTCATATGCAGAGGAGGGAAGATTTTGTGACGAGCTTCCTACAAAATCTAGAGTATAAGCATTATAGGAAGATGAAGTCACATAATTCAACAGTACATGGTATACATCACGATTGTGGGCATTAAAAATCGGTTGCCCTGCCGCATTATAACCTACGCAAATTGCAGCATGTCCTTTTTCGCCATTGTCATATAAATAATACACAGGATTTCCTGGATAAACAATCGGGTTAGACTTGTTAATTAATCTTGAGACAACGCCTTGTTCTTCATTTGTCCAATAAAGGACAAAATACTTTGTTGATCTCCAAGTTATGCTACTTAAACTCCCTGGTTCGGCTGAAGAGTCTTCTGGGGAAACATTACTATCCCAACCATCGAAGATCTTAACTCCGGGAGTTGACCACCATTGTGAGCCGGAACCATTGTTTCTACCATTGTCTTCATCAAAAGGAATACCACCCTCGTGTAAACATTGAGAGACATAGTTTACACAATCAGATTCATAGTATGGATAATTTCCATAATACAGGGGTCTCATTTTGCCGATAACATCAGAAGGACTTTCGGTATTGGAGTTGCCTGATGCATAGCCTTTAAATACCCATTCATCGGCATATCTTATTGCAGCGTGAGGATTATAATTTGCAGCAATAGAAGTGGTATCACTGGTGCTTCTCTGATTTGCATTGGTTGATGCAATCATAACTCCCGATTCCTCAGCTTGTGCAATTTCTGTTTCTTGCTGTTCGAGTTTTTCTACGCCAACGGTCTTTGCATAAACCTCGTTCAGCAAAGATCGGTCATAATTAAGTACAAGAGTTTCATTAGCTGCAAGGGTAGACACTCCTGTGACGTCCGATTCATCATATTTGTCATTCACTATGACCCACTCGCCGTTTATCTTATTTAGGGTCATACGGTGCTCTGTGCCGAAACCCATATTATTGGTCGTGGTTACGGTGTCATCGGCATAGTATTCAAGCCAAGACCACTCATAAACGTCCAAAACGGCAACATTGCCGTTTATTTCGCTGCTTACTATAGCATATTCAGCCAAAGCATCAACGATCTCTATATTTTCATCAACAGTTGCAAAGTTCTGGGCTCTGGTAGTTTCTAAAGAAGAAAACTGATTGCTTAATGAACGAGTTCTGTTTTGAGGACTTACAAGAGTTTCTGCTCTTACTGCAAAGTATTCGTCCAATGCAGTCGAAAAATTAGGTGCAGCATCTTCGGGGGCGATGATAGCCAGCGACGGGGTTATAAGCATCATAAGGGCGAGTGCCATTGAAACGGCAATTTTTAACATCTTTTTCATTGAAAAGCTCCTTTCGGTTGATTGTTGTTTCTTTTTTGAGTAGATACACAGCAAGATATGACCCTGCTGCAAAAATGAAAATTGTTCTTCGCTGTTCATTGGACTCACCTGCCTTTCGCTGTATTTCCTGTGTATCCTTCTATTAAGTAAACTGCCGAAATGGGAAAACGCAACACAAAAAGTGAAAAATTTACTTTTTAAGGTCAAAAAAATTTTTTGGTGAGTCAAATACGGTCGGATTTTTAAAGAATTTCAACTTTTTTTAAAAAATTTTCAAAAAAAGTGTTGCGTTTTTGAGTTTTTTCAGTCTACTTATTAGAGAGGTAACAAGAATGAACGGCAGAAGTCGGTTTTAAGCAAAGGCACTATCCCACTGTAATTGATCCTCTCTGAAAGAGCTGCGCAGGACTGAAATATGTGTGGCTCGTCGATACTGTAGAAGAGGCAGGTGATATTCGAAGCGGCATTGAAGAGGTGATTCGTGTCGAGGGATGAAGCCACGGGAAATTGGTATTGATGTAAGGTTGCTTTTCTCAAAAACACAGTGATAAAGTTGTGCGTAGGGGGAAAGCGTGGCAGACTTTTTGCGATGCGGACCACATAGGCGTTCGTTTAAAGGCAGAGGGAGAAAAGTATTATGAGTAAACCGGATAAAAGACTGTATGCAGACCCAAATGACGAGAGCTTCGGGAAAGTGATGGATGTTATTGGAGCATTGGAAGGCGATCGGTTGTTGGCTGAAAAAGAAAGGTTGGAAAAAATCGGTTTTACCATGCCCGAAAGTCTGAATGAAAGATGCCTGATGATCATAAGAGGAGAAAAGGTGAGAAGTGAAACACCCGTTTATTACAGGGGGAAGAGGACTGTCAGAATCGGGCTTATTGCCGTGCTGGTTGCGGTGCTTATGTTTTTCTCCGCTTATGCCATGTTCTCTCAGGTAAGAGAGAAGGTAAACAGCATAGTTTACAGAGTAACCCATAGGTACACAGAAGTATCAACAGAAAACAAGCCTGTCCAAAACAGTCCTTTGCCCAAAGTCCGTTCCGCGTATATCCCAGAAGGCTTTGAACTCGTTCGGGAATATGAGGGTTATGCATTCTATCAAAATGATAACGGCGATAGTTTTTATCTGTCATATGATAGGCTGATATCTAAAGAAACTCACATTTTGGACACAGAAGATGTGGAGATTAATTATATTAATGTGACAGGGCAAGAGTATACAAAATTGAAAAAACTGCTAAAAGATCTGAATAAATATAGAATACAGGTAATTTGGAGCAATGAAGAAAAAGCTCATACATTTAAGTTGGTAGCAGTTGGAGTAAATGATGATGAGATAAATAAAGTATTGGATAATATAATGATAGAGTACAGAGAGGAAGAAGAATAATGAAAAAGCTTGCGGCAGTTATGATAGTATTGGCAATGGTCTTTAGTACTGCTTTTTCCGCATCGGCTGACAGCAGAATGGTTGCCATAAGTAATGCAGGTATATCTGCTGAAATCGTAGATGGTGATGTAGTGTGTGATTTTTTTGTATATACAGATAGCTCCACATATACATTACAGGTGGAGATAGGTCTGTATGAAAACGGAGAAATGTTTGATTATCTCTATGTTGAGCAAACTCTGGCAATAGATGAAACCTTCAGCTTCCCTGCTGAAAGAGGTTGCAGCTATTACTTTGACATAAATGTTCTTGTCTTTAACAGCAGCGGAAAACAGATAGACGAACTCTATCTTGCATCCAACACTGTTACATATTAATTTTTGATAGAAGCAAGTTTTCAAACTTGTTTTTATGCATCCTTACCAAAGCGGGATATGGCTTTTTGCCGTATCCCGCCTTTGGTTTTTATGGGCGCGGACTAAGCTATCCCGCTTGCCTCCACTGAAAGGGGAGCCGAGGAACTATGGGACGGATTGGTTAGTGGATTGTGACCTAAAGGTCACAATGGTGAAATGTTTTGCCTGCGGTAAAATGTGAAATCCACCTACGGTGGATGAAATCCGCATTCTGCGGATGGGATAATTACCTGTGGTAAATATGAAGAAAACCCCTCAGTCAAAATCTTCGATTTTGCCAGCTCCCCTGACAGGGGAGCCAAGGACAGGAGCGACTGTTCGTATTTTATATTTGGCAATTGTAGGGCACGGGCTTGCTCGTGCCGTTGCTTTGCAAATATGAAGGTGTCGGCAAAGCCGACGGAGTAAAAGCCTCCCTCGTTGAGGGTAGCGAAGCGGCGCGAGGGTAGTGAATAACACGCCGGTGGCGTGTTAGAGCCCGAGCGTGACCGAGCCACAGCGAGACGCTGGATTTTTGCCGTAGGGAAAAAGACGGAGGGAGTTGTGGCTCACAAGCTTCGCAGTGAAGAAATAAGAGAGAAAAGAGAAGAGAAAAAGTGTCGCGTTCCGCAACAAAATAATTAGTGGATTGTGACCTAAAGGTCACAATGGTGAAATATTTTGCCTGCGGCAAAATGTGAAATCCACCTATGGTGGATGAAATCCGCATTCTGCGGATGAAAT
>CAZOSH010000034.1:0-9449 GCA_964582395.1 uncultured Oscillospiraceae bacterium
TAACGCCGTATGCGCTCATATGGTCGCCGTTATAGGTCGCCCAACCGAGAGCAAGCTCTGAAAGGTCGCCCGTGCCGATAACCAAAGCGTTTTGCATATTGGCGGTGTCCATCAAGATCTGTGTCCGCTCACGAGCCTGAGAGTTTTCAAAGGCGGCATCGGGTGCGCCGTTATGTCCGATATCGGCAAAATGCTGATTTACTGCGGGGGTGATATCCACGCATTTAAGGGGCACATTAAGTTGCTCGCAAAGCTTTTCGGCATTGCCGCGGGTGCGGTTGCTTGTGCCGAAGCAGGGCATAGTCAGCGCCTGAATATTTGCGCTTGTCATTCCGCAAAGCTCCATTGCGCGGACGGCAACAAGGAGAGCAAGGGTGGAATCAAGTCCACCCGAAATACCTATTACAACGCCCTTGGAACCTGTGCAGCGAACTCTTGCGGCAAGTCCCTGAGCCTGGATCTCCAAAGCTCTCTTGCAAAGCGTATCCTTGCCTGCATAAGCGGGGGCAAAGGGGTCTTTTTCTACCTTGCGGGTAAGGGCGGTCTGTGTGGGCTTGAGGGTAAAGACCGCTTCCTTGGATGTATCGTCAACGGGGCAGCTTGCGGAAAGATATTGCATATCCAATTCACTTTCGGCATACTGCGCGCCGAAGGGCTTGCTTTCTGCCAATATCACGCCGTTTTCGGCAATTATCTGATGTCCGCCGCAAACATGATCGGTGGTGCTTTCCCCTCTGCCGCTGCAACAATAGACTATGCCGCTTTTGCTTTCCGCGGAGTGTGCACGAACCGACAAAATGCGGTTTATCTCGCTTGAGACAGTTTCAGCCTCATTGCTGATACGCAATGTCAGGGGCGCGGCGGGAGTCTTGTCTGCGCCTATCTGCACAGAGAAAGCAAACTCGGGCAGGGTAGCACTACGGAAGATAAGCTCGCTGTCAAAAGGAACAGTCTTGCCCGACAGTGTCAGAGTTTTTCCTGCACCTGCAGGGGAAAATACGCCGTTGCCCCTTTTGGCGGGTACAATGCCGATTATTTCACCGTCGCAAAGCACGGCGGCGCAATTATATGTCTTTCCGTAAAAAGCAAAGGGGAAGCCCACCACGGCGGCAATGTTCAGTCCCTTTGTGCTTTTGGCTATTTCAAAAAGTACAGAAGCTGCATTGTCAAGCAGACGCTTTTGTGTAAACAAAGCGCCGCAGCTTCCGCCGGTTATGCACAGCTCGGGAAAAACCACCAAAGCCGCACCCTTCGCGGCGGCATTTTTCACCGACTGAATGATCGCCTCGCCGTTATAGCGGCAATCAGCGAGCTTGATCTGCGGCGCGCAACTTATTACCTTTACAAATCCGTAATTCATACAAAGCAACTCCTTTTGCGTGAGTTATGTATATAGTATACCACTCTGCTTTTTTATTGTAAATAGATGATATTTTTGTTATACTTTAGAAAAGGCGGTGAGAAAATGGAAGGCTGCAGACTTTGTCCGCGAAATTGCGGAGCAGACAGAGAAATAAAGGCGGGCGCGTGCACCGCCACCGAAAAACTGAAGCTTGCCCGCGCCGCCCTCCATTTTTGGGAAGAACCGCCCATCAGCGGCACCCGCGGGTCGGGTACCGTGTTTTTCTGCGGTTGCCCCTTGGGCTGTGTTTTTTGTCAGAACAGAGAAATATCCCGCGGCGGTGTAGGCAACGAGATAACTATTTCCCGCCTTGCCGAGATATTTGCGGAGCTTGAAAAGCAGGGCGCTCATAATATAAATCTCGTCACACCCACCCACTACACCCCGCAGATATTGGAAGCCCTTGATATATACCGCCCCAATATCCCCATTGCCGTCAATACGGGCGGCTATGAAAAGGTTGAAACTATCAAACAGTGGCAGGGCTATGCAGATATATGGATGCCCGATTTAAAGTGTGTTGATGCGCAGATAGGCAAAAAATATTTCTCTGCGCCCGATTATTTTGATATGGCAATAAAAGCCATTGCCGAAATGCATGCCCTGCAACCCAAGCTTGAATATAACCCCGACGGAACACTGCAAAAAGGGCTTGTTGTGCGGCATTTGGTGCTGCCCGGTCACCGTGAAGACAGTAAAAAGGTAATTGATGCATTAAATGAGTTATTGCCCCGCGGAAGTTGGCTGTTTTCGCTGATGAGTCAGTTTACCCCTACCGAGAATTGCAAAAAATATCCTGAAATAAACCGCAGAGTCACCACATTTGAATATAATTCGGTGGTAAAATATGCCCTTTCTTTGGGACTTGACGGCTTTATGCAGGAACGCTCCTCGGCAAAGGAGGAGTATACACCCCCATTCGACCTAACCGGGGTGTAAAATTGCGCCTTTCTCCGCAATACTGCATCAGCGTCGTTTGCCGTACAAAAAGTACTGCCAAACTTCCGCTTCTTTGTCTTGCGAAGAAATCCATCAATTTTACGCGCCTTGGTTAGAACAGGGATATAAAATTAACGGAGAGTCGGTTGACTCTCCGTTTTGTCTCATCGTGAAATCTCTCAATTTTACGCGCTTCGTTTGTAGCAAGGCTCACTGCGTTCGCAGTAAAGAGTGAAGAGTTGCGGAACTCCCTCAGTCACGGCGGTGCCGTGACAGCTCCCTCATTGAGGGAGCCAATGCGGTACGCGACAAATGATTAAGGGATTGTGATAAATATATCACAATCCTTTATTATTTTATTCCGTAGCGGCAGCGACACCATTTCTCTTATCTTTTCTCCCTTCTCTCTTAACTAAAAAACAGACACCCGAGTGGGTGTCTGTTTTTTATCTTATGTTCTTTTACTTGGTGCTTGCAAAGAGGGGATAGCCGAAGCCGAAGCCGGGGATGTATGTCTCGTCCTTAGTGGGAAGTACAACATGGTCGGCGAGTAGGATCTTGCTTTCGGTCTCGTATACGGGAACGATGATCTTATCTCTCAAAACGATCTGCTCCATCTTCTGGCACAGCTCGATCTTCAGATCATTGTTCATATTTGCTTCAAGGGAGCAAGAACGGGCATAGAGCTCGTCAAACTCGGGATTAGCGTAGCAGAATCTGGGGGGAGAATAGGTGGAGATAAAGAATCCAAAGCTTGCAGAGGGGTCATCTGCGGAGGGAAGAAGTGAGCCCAATGTAGCCTCAAAGGAGGTGGGGTTATCGGGGTTCCAACGGCGCAGAGTCTGAGTCTGGTTTGCGGGAACAGGTCTCAGAGTAACTGTCAGCTTGTTGTTGAAGGTTTTTTGGAAGTCTACCTGCAACATCTCAAAAATAGCACGGGTACGAATTGCTACCTCGGAATACATAAGATCCAGAGTTGCGCTGGTAAGATCACACTCTTCGAGAGCCTTTGAGAAGTACTCATTAGCCTTGTCGGGCAGATAGATCTTTGTGGGATCATCAATATAGTCCGTAGAGCCGGGCATATCGATAAAGCGTTCACCTGTTTCAAGATTTCCGACAACAGCCTTACGGACATAACGGGAGGTAGGCTCGCCGCCTACTGCGTTGGTGATGGACACACGGTCAATACCGTAGTAGAGTGCGTTACGGAAGTTGAGATTGCCCAACAGATTGTTCTGGGTGGGGTTGCCCATATTGATGAACATATACATCAGGGAGTCATCATAGTAGTTGCGTACGCGGGGATCTTCGGCATAGGATGCCCAATGGTCATAGCTGAGGGTGACCGAGTCGATCTCGCCCTTGATGAACAGCTCAACAGCGGTCTGCGCATCGGGAATACCCACATAAGTGATGCCTTGGAGATTGATCTTGTCGGCATGGATAAAGTCGGGGTTACGCTCAAGCACGATCTTGCTGTCGGCGATCCATTCCTTGAGAATGTAGGGGCCGGCGGAAACATAGTTGTCCAAACTGGTGCCGTATAAGGACATAGACTTGTCGTCACTGAGGGTCTTAAGGAAGGTCTCCTTGTGGATCATGGGGCAGAAGGACAGACCGCGTCTTGCGTTAAACTGGGTGGTTGCTACATCGGAATAAAAGTCAACGGTATATTCGTCGATCTTTTTGATTCCTACGGTATCCCAATCGGCTTCGCCGTCAAAATAAGCGCCTGTACCTTCAATTGGGAACACAATAGAGTTGATCACAACGGTTGCCTGAGGATTGACCTGCTCGGGGTCAAGCAGCATCTGATAGGAAAAAATGACAGTATCAGCATTGAGGGGAGTGCCATCCGCAAACTTACAGTTATCACGGAGCTTTACACGCCAATGCTTGCCTTCATCATCCATCTGTATGGGAAGCTCGGATGCAAACTCGGGAGTACCCACATAGGCGCTTCCGTCATCTGTGAGATACTGACGGTAAAGGTAGATAGCGGTTGCTTCAATAACCTCTCCGCCTTCGGTTGAGCTGTTAACAAATGCGTTCAATGAGGTGGGCAGGGTGGAGAAGTATGAGTTTATCCAACCCGATGCGGTGTTGCCATTCTTTGTTGAAGAACAGCCTGCAAAAGCACCAATGAGCATCATTGCGGCAAGTAAAAATGCCAAAATCTTTTTCATTGTGATTTCTCCTTTTCAAGAAATATGGGGATAATTCTATGTATACATTTTATTGCAAAATGGAACAAAAAACAAGAGGAAAGACACGGCATTTTCGTCAATATATGCAAAAGTATAATAAACTGACCCGATTTTATAATTGCAGACAATATGTATCTTGCCGATCAGTCGAGGAATGCGGCGTATTTTCTCTGTTCGGTCTTAATTTAAAAACAGATACCCGAGAGTATCTGTTTTTAAGTTTTTTCAGTTTTTCAAACTTTGCAAAGGGGCGGGCAATCTTCCGCCGCGGTTGATAAATACTGCGGGGGAATTGGTATTCACTGCCATAACGGGGCCGCCGCCCAGCAGACCGCCCCAATTAAGCTCTTCGCCGATTCCCTTGCCGATGGCGGGAATGACTCTGACGGCGGTGGTCTTTGAATTGACCATTCCTATAGCCGCTTCGTCGGCGATGATTCCCGAGATCACCTCGGCGGGGGTATCACCGGGAATATTTATCATATCCAGACCTACCGAGCAAACGGCGGTCATTGCTTCAAGCTTTTCAATGGTCAGCGCACCGCTGCGAGCAGCATCTATCATTCCCGCATCTTCGGTTACCGGGATAAATGCACCCGACAGACCGCCAACGTGGGAGGATGCCATAACGCCACCCTTCTTGACAGCGTCATTCAGCAGAGCAAGACAAGCGGTAGTGCCGCAAGCGCCACAGCTTTCAAGTCCCATTTCCTCGAGAATATGTGCAACCGAGTCACCTATAGCAGGGGTGGGCGCAAGGGAGAGATCCACGATTCCTGCTTCAACACCCAAACGGGAGGAAGCCTCACGGGCAACAAGCTGACCCATACGGGTGATCTTGAAGGATGTCTTTTTGATAAGGTCGGCAACCTCGGTGACGGAGGCTTGGGGACCAAGCTTATGTAATGCGGCGCGGACAACGCCGGGGCCCGAAACACCTACATTGATAACGCAATCGGCTTCGCCTACACCGTGGAAAGCGCCCGCCATAAAGGGGTTATCCTCGGGAGCATTACAAAATACCACCAATTTTGCGGCACCGATACACTCGCTGTCCTCTGTCAGCTCAGCGGCGCGGCGGACCACCTGCCCCATCAGCTTGACGGCATCCATATTGATGCCCGCCTTGGTAGAGCCGATATTGACCGATGCGCAGATGTGCTGTGTCTGTGCAAGGGCTTCGGGAATACTTTCGATAAGCTCTCGGTCACCGTGAGCAAAGCCTTTTTGCACCAAAGCGCTGTAACCGCCGATAAAATCAACGCCCACAACGCGGGAAGCCTTTTCCAAGGTCAAGGCAAACTTGACTAAGTCTGCATCGGGGCAAGCGGCGGCAAGCATAGCAATAGGCGTTACCGAAATACGCTTGTTGATTATGGGAATGCCGTATTGGGTCTCGATATCCTTGCATACGGGTACAAGTCTTTCGGCATAGGTGGTTATCTTTTTATACACCTTGTCGCAAGCTCTGTCTATATCGCTGTCGATACAATCGAGAAGTGAGATACCCATAGTTACTGTACGGATATCAAGGTTCTCGTCCTGTATCATAGAGATAGTCTCTAAAATATCTTTGGTATTAATCATAGATTACCTCATATTCTGTGCATGGAATTAAAAATATCCTCGTGCATCACGTGAACACTCAGGCTCTGGCTTGCGCCGATGGCCTTGGCTTCCTCGGCAAAGGCGGCAAAATCACCGCTGAGTTTGTCTATTTCGCAGAGCATTATCATACAGAACAGATCTTCCATAACGGTCTGTGTAACGTCCACGATGTTGACGTTCTTCTCGGCGCAAAGGGTAGAGATCTTTGCAAGAATACCAACGGTGTCCTTGCCCACAACAGTAATTACCGCACGCATATTTATATACCTCCGAATGGATTAATTACATTAAGCTTATTATAGCACAATTTTCAAAATAGACAATATGATTCCGTCGGCTTGCCTACTCCTTTTCTCTTATTTCTTACGCCAATATGCTTCCGTCGCCTCGGTCGGGAAGTATACAGACAAGGGTCTTTCCCGCATTTTCTGCCCGCTGTGCCACCACCACCGCTGCGGCAAGGGCGGCGCCCGAACTGATTCCGCAGACTATGCCCTCGGTCTTGGCTATCATACGGCAAAGGTCTTTAGCATCGGCAGTGCGAACGCGGATGACCTCATTAAGCAGATAGGTGTTGAGCATAGGGGGAACAAATCCCGCGCCGATGCCCGTCATACTGTGTATGCCGCTGTTTCCGCCCGAAAGAACGGGGGATTCGGCGGGCTCAACGGCAATGACCGAGCATTCGGGACAGTTGCGCTTTATGACCTCACCGCAACCCGTAATGGTTGCGCCCGTACCCACACCCGCGACCAGAATATCTATATTTCCCAGCCCGTCGATTATTTCAACAGCGGTGCTGTCGCGGTGGGCATCTACTGCATCCTCACACTCGAAAAAGTCAAATACATAGGCATTTCCCAACTTAACACGGAGAGTCTCTGCCGCCTGCTTTGTGGCAATGGTCCCACCGCTTGCGGGGGTAGCAAAAACCTTTGCGCCGTAAAGCTTTACGGCATTTACACGGGGGGCGGGGGTATCGTCGGGCATAACGATAACGCAATCAAGCCTATACGCGGCGCAGACCATGGCAAGGGAGATGGCGCTGTTTCCGCCCGTTGCCGCAATGACCGTACTGTCGCGGCTGAGTGTGCCGCGCTCAAGGGCATTTTTTATCATATATAGGGCGGCGCGATCCTTTACGCTTCCGCTTGGGTTTGCACCCTCCACCTTGACATAAATATCCACCTTGCACCCGAAGGCTCTGCTCAGTCGGGGAAGAGCGATAAGGGGAGTGTTTCCCACAAGCTGAAGGATATTATTTTTGATATATGCCATCTGCCCCACCTCTTTTGATAAAAATATTGCCGAACACCACCGATGATTGCCATAATATCCTTGAAAAATGCTTTTTACGATGATATTATAAATTTAATATAATAATACAACAAAATTATTATGATGGCAAGTAATCAAAAATAAATAGGAGGAACGACGATGCACAAGAAGTTATTTATCCCCGGACCTGTTGATGTCCGCGCTGACGTTCTGGAAAAAATGGCAACGCCTATGATATCCCACAGAGGCAAGGCAGCCACCGCTTTGCAGAAGAGTATAAGCGAAAAGCTGCAGAAGGTATTCCAGACCAAGAACACTATAGTTCTTTCCACCACCTCAGGATCAGGTCTGATGGAAAGCGCCATCCGTTGCTGTACAGCCCAAAAGGCGGCAGTATTCTCCATCGGTGCGTTTGGTGACAGATGGTATAAAATGGCTACTTCCAACGGCGTTCCCGCAGACAAGTTCCGCGCCGTAGACGGACAGGCTACCGACCCCAAGCAGGTTGACGAGGTTCTCGCAACCGGTGAATATGACCTAGTCACCATTACCCATAATGAAACCTCGGTTGGCATTATGAACCCCATCGAGGAGATAGCCGCGGTCATTAAAAAGTACCCCGATGTCATCTTCTGCGTTGACACGGTAAGCTCCATGGGCGGCACAAATATTCCCGTTGACGAGCTGGGCATTGATTTCTGTATCACTTCCACCCAAAAGTGTCTCGGACTCCCTCCCGGAATGGCAATAGCTTCTGTTTCCGACCGTGCTTATGACCGCGCAAAGACGGTTCCCAACCGCGGCTTGTATCTCGATATCGTTGAGATAATGGACAAAGTAAGAGTGGACGATAAGTATCAGTACCCCTCCACTCCTTCTCTGGCTCACATGTTTGCTCTTGACTATCAGCTCGACCTGATGCTCAAGGAAGGCTTGGAAAACCGTTACGCCCGTCACATTGAGATGGCGCAGGTTGTCCGCGCTTGGGCAAAGAAATATTTCGCCATCTTCTCCGACGAGAGATACCTTTCCAACACCCTGACCACCATTGCAAATACCCGTAATATCTCGGTTGCCGACCTTAACAAGAAGCTTGCCGAGTATGGTTATGAAATATCCAACGGCTACGGTGCACTGAAGGAAAAGACCTTCCGCATCGCTCATATGGCTGATATGGATATGGAGACCCTGCAGGGTCTGCTCCGCACCATTGAGAAGGTTTTAGAGCTTTAAAAACTGAATAATTGAGGAGACGTAATTATGATAAGAGTACTTGCATCAGACGGAATGGAGGCTTCCGCGGTTGCAAAATTGCGTGAGCTGGGTTATGAGGTTGTTGAGCAATTCTATGAGCCCGATGAGTTGGCGCAAAAGGTAAAGGAGTATGACGTACTGGTCGTCCGCTCTGCAACCAAGGTGCGCGTTCCTATCATTGATTCTGCCGCAGATGCCGGCAAGCTTAAGCTGATAATCCGCGGCGGCGTGGGCGTTGACAATATTGACGTCAAGTATGCCGAAGAAAAGGGCATCACCGTCCGCAATACCCCCAAGGCAAGCTCTGCATCGGTTGCCGAGCTTGCAATAGCCCATATGTTCTCCCTTGCCCGCTTTGTTGGCATTGCCAATGCCACAATGCGTGAAGGCGCCTGGAATAAGAAAAAATACGAAGGCACCGAGATCGCAGGCAAGACCTTGGGACTTATCGGTATGGGCAGGATCGCAAAAGAGACAGCAAAGCGGGCTTCCGCTTTGGGAATGAAGATAATCTACAATCGTCTCAGCGGCGAGAAAAAGGATGTTCCCGCCGATTGGAAGTTCGTTTCCTGGGAAGAGATGTTTGAAACTGCAGACTTTATCTCTCTGCATATGCCTTCTCCCACAGATAAGAAGCCCGTTATAGGTAAAGAACAGTTCGAGATGATGAAGCCTACCGCTGTTATCATTAACACCGCCCGTGGTGTTCTCATTGACGAGGATGCTCTGTGCGATGCTCTTGACAACGGCACCATTGC
>CAZOSH010000035.1:0-651 GCA_964582395.1 uncultured Oscillospiraceae bacterium
CAATATACCAGAGGAATGGGCTCGCCCCAGTAACGCTGACGGGAGAATACCCAGTCACGAAGCTTGTAGTTGACCTTGGTGTGACCCTTGCCGTTTTCTTCAAGCCACTTCTTGATGGCAACCTTTGCATCTTCTACAGAAAGTCCGGTCAAAAAGCCGGAATTGACCATAACACCGGTCTCGCAATCGGTGAAGGCTTCCTTCTCGATATCGCCTCCTGCAACGACCTCGATAATGGGAAGATCAAACTTCTTTGCAAACTCCCAGTCGCGGGTATCGTGGCCGGGAACCGCCATAATAGCACCGGTTCCGTAGCTCATAAGTACATAGTCAGAAACAAAGATGGGAATCTGATTTCCGTTTACGGGATTGATAGCGCAAACACCGTCAAGCTTAACGCCGGTCTTGTCCTTCTGCAGCTCGGTACGCTCGAAGTCGGACTTTCTTGCTGCGTCGGCACGGTAAGCGCGAACAGCATCAATATTACTGATTTTGTCTGCCCATTTTTCGATATAGGGATGCTCGGGAGACATAACCATATATGTAACACCGAACAGGGTGTCGGGACGGGTGGTATAAACAGTCAAGGTCTCGCCCTCGGTGGTGGTGAAATCAACCTCTGCACCTTCGGATCTTCCGATCCAGTTGATC
>CAZOSH010000035.1:661-3840 GCA_964582395.1 uncultured Oscillospiraceae bacterium
ATCTGCTGAGTCTTAACTCTGGGCAGGAAGTCAACTGTATCAAGATCATCGATAAGGCGCTGTGCATAAGCGGTGATCTTCAGCATCCACTGACTCTTTTCGCGGCGGACTACCTCGCTTCCGCAACGCTCGCAAACGCCGTTTACGACCTCTTCGTTTGCCAGAACGCACTTACAGGAAGTACACCAGTTAACAGGCATAGTGGTCTTGTAAGCAAGTCCCTTTTCAAACATCTTGAGGAATATCCACTGTGTCCACTTGTAATAGTTGGGATCGGTTGTGTTTATTTCTCTGTCCCAATCAAAGCCGAGACCGATGGATTGAAGCTGCTCCTTAAAGCGAGCAACGTTATTCTCGGTAACCTGACGGGGATGGATGTGATTCTTGATAGCGTAATTCTCGGTAGGCAGACCGAATGCGTCCCAACCGATGGGGAACAGAACATTCTTGCCTTCCATTCTCTTCTTACGGGCAACGATGTCAAGAGCGGTATAGGGACGGGGATGTCCTATATGCAGACCCGCACCCGAGGGGTAAGGGAACTCGATAAGGGCAAAGAACTTTTCCTTATCGCTCTTCTGTTCTGCGCAGAAAACCTTGGAATCAAGCCAACGCTTCTGCCACTTTTTCTCGATGTTTTTGTAATCGTAAAACATAATACATCTTCCTCTATATTATATTATTTATTTGCTATTTCAAGGCTTAATCTTTAACGATCAGCTTTTCTATATCCACGGTGGTCGCATCGCCCCACAAGCGCTCGAGGGCATACATCTCTCTGGCTTCTTCCATAAAGATATTGACTACCACACTGCTGTAATCCATCAATACCCAGCTGGAAGTAACGCCTTCGATGTGGTGAGGCATAACTCCGTTTTCCTTCAGCTTGACCTCTATCTCTTCGGACAGAGCGCGAAGGTGTGGAGTTGACATACCGGTCATAACGATAAAATAATCTGCCAGGGTAGTCTGCTCACCTACCTGTAGGACGGTTATATCTCCCGCTTTTTTGCTGTCAGCCAGCTTAACGATCTTTTCCATTAGTTCTCTTGCAGACATTTCCATTATTTTCCGTTCCTTTCTCTGTCTTTGCTAAGTGCCTTCAGCACTCTTTCACTCATATAATACGGCGTCTTTCCCTTTTGAGAAAGTCTTTCAGCCGTTCTTCTTACAATATATATTATTGCCTCATCCAGATCGGAATAGGCAAGCTTTCTCACCTTGTCGGCTTCGGGATAGGTTCGGTTTTCCTCACAGGCATCGGCAACAAAGACTATCTTGTCCTCAAGACTCATCTTCTCTGCCCCGACGGTATGCTTTTTTATTGCCGAACAGACCCTTGCTCCAAAGCCAAACTCCCGCTCTGCCATAGCGGCGGCGGTATCTGCATGGATCACAGCATCAATATTATCGCTGTCATAATCGTGTATTATACTCCATTTTTCGCACAAGTTCAACTGCTCCGGCAAAGAAAGTTCCTTAGTAATATCATGAAGCAGTGCGGAAATGCGCACCGTTTTGACATCTCCCCCGTACATTTCGGCAAGCTTTACCGCCATTTGTTCACAGCCAACGGTGTGCAGAAAGCGTTTTTCCGAAAGTCTTTCCCTCACCGCATCACGCAACGCATCAATATCGGTATAAAGGCATCTGTGGGAAATATATGCTCTCACCGACTCAGGAAGCTGTTCGCTTCTTCCTCCGCGAGCTTCGGTGGAGGACATCTCCAATGGTGTATTGTCGATTATATCAATGCGGGCATTGAACTTTTGCCGAATATTTTCAGCATAGATCTTGATGCGCTCTTTTTCTCCCTCTCCCCTTGCCACAAGGGCCAGACGGGCAAGGTCGCATATTCTTTGTGGCTGATGCCAGCGTTCAAAGGTCTCTGCCATATCGGTGCCGATTATTATCCACAACTCATCTCCGGGATATTTCTCCCTCAGACTTTGCAATGTATCACTTGTAAAGCTGGCGCCGCCGCGGACAAGTTCCATATCCGAGACCTCCGACTTTGGCACAAGCTCGCTTGCAAGGCGGGTCATTTCAAGCCGCTCGTCGGCGGTAGCCGTAAGGGCGGGAAGCGCCTTGTGGGGCGGTATTGCCGTGGGAATAAATATGAGCTTGTCAAGCTTTAGTTGCTCAACGCAAGCATTGGCGGCGGCAATATGCCCGTTATGGGGCGGGTTGAAGGTGCCGCCAAACATAGCGATCCTGCTCATTTGGGCAATACGATGGTGGGTTTATCGTCGCTGCGCTTATAAATTACAAATCTTGTGCCGATGCACTGAACGGGCTCTGCACCCAGCTCCTCGCACAGCACTTGGCATGCCTCTCTTGCGGTCATAAGTGAGGTCTCAAGCACACGAAGCTTGATTATCTCTCTTGCCGCCAAAGCATCGGCGGCGGACAGTATTACACTTTCGGTTATTCCGTCCTTTCCTATCTGTCCGATGGTGGGCAGAGGATTTGCCAGGGAACGAAGGTATGCTCTTTGTTTACTTGTCAGCATTTTCCATCTCTCTTTTCGTAAGTTCTGCGGCAAGCTTTTCAAGTGATGCCGCTCTGTGTGATATTTTATTCTTTATCTCCGGGGAAAGCTGAGCAAAGGTCTGCTTATGCTCAGGCACATAGAATACGGGGTCATAGCCGAAGCCGTTTTCACCCTGGGGCGCGTGGAGTATCTCTCCCTCACAAGTGCCGCGGACAATGATCTTCTCGCCGTTTGGAAACACGCAGGCGACTGCCGAAACAAATCGGGCAGTACGGAGGGTCTTCCCTTCCATATTTTTAAGCAGAAAATCAACCCTGTCGCTGTCACTGCCCTCGCAGTATCGGGCAGAATAGATGCCGGGCGCTCCGCTTAAAGCATCCACCATAAGTCCGCTGTCGTCGGCAATGGCGGGTCTGTTTGATGCCTTGCAGGCGGCTTCCGCCTTGATAAAGGCATTTTCCTCAAAAGTGGTGCCCGTCTCCTCGGGGTCGGTGGCAATGCCCGCTTCCTTCATAGTGATAGCCGATGCGCCTATCTGACGCAGTATGGCATCTATCTCGCGGAGCTTTTTCTGATTGTTGGTGGCTATTACAAATACTTCTTTCATATCATTCAAAAAACGCCTTTGTGAACTCTTCGGGCACAAAATCTATAAGGTCCTCAGCCGTCTCGCCCACACCTATAA
>CAZOSH010000035.1:3850-9256 GCA_964582395.1 uncultured Oscillospiraceae bacterium
TAAGCTTAGACGAAATATTAATGGCTATACCTCCCTTGGCTGTGCCGTCAAGCTTGGTAATTACCAGACCTGTCAGCTCGGCGGCGGCATTGAAGGCTTCAGCCTGCACCAATGCATTTTGTCCCGTTGTGGCGTCAAGCACCAGCAGGGTCTCAACATCGGCATCGGGAAGCTCACGTCTGACCACCCTCGCCATTTTGGAAAGCTCATTCATAAGATTCTGCTTGTTGTGAAGTCTTCCCGCAGTATCGCAGATGACCACATCGCAGCCTCTCGCCTTTGCGGCGGAAATGGCATCAAAGATAACTGCGGAAGGGTCTGCCCCCTCTGCGTGACGGACGATTCCCGCTCCGCAACGGTCAGCCCATATGGAAAGCTGCTCAGCCGCGGCGGCACGGAAGGTATCGCCTGCGGCAAACAGCACCTTTTTACCCTCGCGGGTAAGTCTTGTACCTATCTTTCCGATAGTGGTGGTCTTGCCCACTCCGTTGACACCCAACACAATTATCACCGAAGGCTTGGTATCAAGCTTCAAGCCGTTGTTGGCGGTCATCTTTTCCGCAAGTACACTGCTCATAAGAGAGGACAGTTCCTCGCGGGAGTTTATCTTATTTAACTTTGCCTGCTTGCGAACCTCGTCCACCGTATCACAAGCAACCATTGCGCCGATATCGGCGGCAATGAGGGCTTCTTCAAGTTCATCAAGCATATCCTCGTCAACGTGACGGAAGGTTGCAAAGATGGAGTTTAAAGCGCTGCCCGTATTTTCCTTGGTCTTTTTAAGACCCTGTTTAAACTTTTCAAAAAGTCCCATAGTTTCCTCAATTCGGTTTGATGTTTATCTTTTCCTCAACGTCGTTGATATTGATGGCAAGCAGCTTGGTTACACCCTGCTCAGGCATTGTTACGCCGTAAAGGATATCCGAGCCTTCCATTGTGCCGCGGCGGTGAGTAATGACAATAAACTGTGTCTTGTCGCACAGAGTACGCATATAATCCACATAGCGGACAACGTTGACATCATCAAGCGCCGCTTCGATCTCGTCAAGCACACAGAAGGGTGTGGGACGAACCTTAATAACGGCAAAGTAAAGGGCGATCGCAACGAATGCCTTTTCACCGCCCGAAAGCAGAGAAATGGCTCGCGCCGACTTACCGGGCATTTCAACGCGGATCTCGATGCCGCAGTTTAGTATATCGCTTTCGTCTTCAAGAATAAGCTTTGCGCTACCGCCGCCGAATATCTCAACGAAGGTCCTTCCGAACTGTTCATTGATAAGGGTGAACTGTTCAGCAAAGATGGTCTTCATATTGCGGGTAAGGTCGTCGATGACCTTGAGCAGATCTACCTTGGCTTTTTCAAGATCATCACGCTGCTCGGTAAGGAAATTATATCGCTCGCTGACCTTTTTATATTCCTCAATGGCATCAATATTTACGCTGCCAAGCTTTTTCATACTGCTGCGCAATTCACCGATGCGGCGGTTTGCAGCCGACAGACTTTCAAGCTCAATTCTGACCTCAGCTGCGGTAACGCGGGTAAGCTCATAGTTTTCCCACATTTTATCGAGGATAAGATCCTCTTCCTTCTCAGCCTGCAGCTTCTTATGTTCAAGGCGGTCACGCTCGGAACTGAGGTTACGCAGAGTGTCCTCACCCTCACGGGCTTCCTTGTTGCACTTTTCACGGACGCCTTCAACACGGAGACGCTCGTCGATGCAACGCCTGATGGCATCATTTTTATCCTTTGCCTGCTTTTCCTGCTTGGAAATAGCCTCCTGGAGTGAAGCGATCTCGGCGGAAAGAGCGGCATTTTCTTTTTTGATATCTTCTATCTTCTGCTCCTGAGAGCGCTTGTCGCCGCGAAGCTGATCGAGCAGCGAATCAAGGCTTCTTACCGATGCATTGGTTGCATCCTTTTCAGCGCCCTTTGCGGCAATCTCTTCACGAACATCAAAGGCGCGTTCGGAAAGTCCACCGCTCTGCTTTTCGCTTTCGGAAAGCTGCTTAAGCAGACCGTCACGCTGTGCTGTAAGCTTGTCCGCCGCTGCACCGAAGGTCTCTGCCTGAGCAAAATATTCAGCCTTCTGCTTGGCAATGACGGCAAGTCGCTCGGTCACGCTGTCGCGGGCTTTTTCTATTTCAAGCTTACGGGTGCGAAGTGTTTCAAGCAATGCATCAAAGGTGGTCTTTTCTGCATTAAGGCGGATAAGCTCCTTTTCAGCCGATTCAAGCTCATCGGTAGCAACACCCGACTCGTAGCGGGATGCCTCCAGCTCGCGTTTTGCTTCGGCAAGAACAGTATGCATATTCTTGATATCAGCCTCGGCCTGCTCTATCTCGGCAGCTAAACGGGCAAGCTCGTTTGCGCGGGAAAGAATACCTGTGCTCTTGCCGATACTACCGCCGGTCATAGAGCCGTTGGCATTGATAAGCTGTCCGTCAAGGGTGACTATACGGAAGGAATATCCGTATTTCTTTGCCATAGCAATGGCGCAGTCCATATCCTGACATACAGCGGTGCTGCCCAGCATAGAGCTGATAAGATTCTTATACTTAGCATCTGTTTTGACCAGATCGTCACCATAACCAAAAAATCCGCGCTCGCCCTTAAGATCGCGGCGCTTACCGCCGAAATCCTTAATTGCAGTCAAAGGACGGAAGGTAGCGCGTCCGCTATTGGTGCGCTTTAAATATTCGATTCCCCGCTTGCCGTCTTCTTCGCTGTCAACAACAACATTCTGCAAGCCCGAGCCCATTGCAATCTCAATAGCAACGGCATATTTGTCAGCGGTTTCAATAAGTGAAGAAACGGGCCCGTGAATACCTCTCAGCTCGCCGCGCTCGCTTGCCTGCATAACACGCTTGACCGCATTGGAAAATCCTTCATACTCACGCTCTAAGGATTGGAGTATGCGCTGACGGTCGATCTTGGCATTCATACCGCGCTCGGCAAAAGCCAGCTTGTCCTGCATATCCTGAACCTTTTTCTCTCGGGCGTTGAGTCTCAACTCAAAGCCCTTGAGCATATTCAGGGCGCTTGTCTTTTTATCTTCGTTTTCTTCTATCTCGCTTTCAATTGCCTCGGCACGCTGCTCCTCAGCGGCAAGTCTTTCGCTGATAGTGGTCAGTTCGGTGGTGGAAGAATCCCGACCTGCGATTATCTCCTGCTCCAAAGCGGCAAGTGAGCCCGCTTCTCTTTCGGCATCGGCGCGTTTTCCCTGCTCTATCTGCAGCTGTGCCTGAAGCGCATCCACCTGAGCGGAAACATTTTCACCCTGCTTTCTGATCTCTTCTGCCTGTTTCTGTATCTCGGCAAGTTCAAGACCAAGCTTGATGATAGCTTCGTCAATCGCCTTTATGGCGTCAAGGCTTTCTGCCTTGCTCTTTTCTATCTCGCGAACACGATCCTCGTGGTTATAAAGCTCGCTTGTGCGGTCGGTGATGTTCTTCTCGTTGGCCTCCAAAGCCATTTTGGATGATGCCAGAGCGGTATCAAGAACGCCGCGCTGATCTTCGATGATCCGAAGCTCCTCACGAAGCTCGTCTTCCTTGCGCTGATGGGAAGCGGTCTCCTCGCTTAGCTCATCACTGCGAGCGTAGAGTCTGTCCACCTCGTCCTTTTTGGCGGAAAGCATACGCTCTGCGTTTTCAAAATCGGTCTTTGCCTTTTGCAGAGTGTCCTTCAGCTTATCCAACGAATCAAGCCATACCGAAACCTCCAGAACACGGAGCTCGTCGCGGTAGACAAGCCAAGCGCTTGCCTTTTCCGACTGCTCGCGCAGGGGCTCGACCTGACTTTCCAGCTCACCGATAATATCGCGGACACGGTTAAGGTTGTCCTCACAGGCGGCAAGCTTGCGCTCGCTTTCTTCCTTGCGGTAGCGGAACTTGGAAATACCCGAAGCCTCTTCGAATATTTCACGGCGGTCAACACTCTTGACCGAAAGTATCTCGTCTATTCTTCCCTGTCCGATGACAGAATAACCGTCTCTGCCTAGACCGGTATCCATAAACAGCTCGTGAATATCTTTAAGGCGGACAGCCTTGCGGTTTATGTAGAACTCGCTTTCACCGCTGCGGTAATAGCGGCGGGTAACCTCTATCTCGTCAAACTCAATGGGCAGACCGCGGTCGGAATTATCAACGATAAGGGATACCTGACAAAATCCCTGAGCATTGCGCTTGAGAGTACCGCCGAAAATAACGTCCTCCATCTTGCCGCCGCGGAGAGTCTTGACCGATTGCTCGCCAAGTACCCAACGGATGGCGTCAACGATGTTGCTCTTGCCGCTTCCGTTAGGTCCGACTATAGCCGTAATGCCTCTGCCGAAGTTCAGCAGGGTCTTATCGGGGAAAGACTTAAAGCCTTGTATTTCAATAGATTTTAAAAACAACTTCGCACCTCCATAGTGCATACTATCTCAATTTGTAGATTATATCATTTTTTCAAAGGCATTACAAGGGAAAAAGTCGGTTTTTCTTCACAAAAAGAATAAAAAGCCGACAGAAATATCTGTCGGCTGTAAAGATAATATTCAGTTTTTGTAATCCACAGTGATTTTTCCGTATTCGCCGTAGATTATGGCATCCTTGGACATATTAAGACGGTCCGTCGCCTGAAGGTATGCTTTAATTTATGTAATGGTGCCGCTCCGCCGAAGGTTTTCAATAGCTATGTGTGTTGGACTCCCTGACGGTGCTGACAAAATAAATGGCATCAGGGTACTCTTTTAATATCTCCTTTATGGGCGGAATGTGCTTCTTTTCCGCAATGCAGACCACCATTTTTGTGGCAGCGCCCGAGTGCGCCCCGCGGGAATCAAGCACCGTTGCGGACAAATGCAGATTTTCGATGATAGCCGCGCACAACAGCCAGACAAAGAACTACGATGGATAATGTCCAGATTGTTTTCTCATAATCTTGTCTTCTTTTCACAAGTTGTTTGTATTTTGTCTCACTCTCATTACAGGTAGGCTATATGCTCCGTATCAAATGCCGCAGGCAACACCTACCCATTATGGAACAAATTATAGACTCACTGTGTCCTTTTTTCAAGTATTCAGCTCCTTTTTATTGTGCATTTCGACGGATTGCACAAAAAATCGGTTCAACCTTTGTGCAAAAAGCACATTGCATACTTATAAATAAAGCTTTATAATTATTCTCATAACGAAATCTTTAATAAATATTAAGAAAAGAGGCACAAAACTTATGAAAAAGTTAGCACTTTTACTGGCAGCAATGCTGCTTTGCACCGCTTTTGTCGGCTGTGCAGAAACCAACGAGAATGTTATCGTTTACGGCACTTCCGCAGACTACGCACCCTATGAGTTCCACACCCTCATCGACGGTAAGGATACCATCGTAGGCTACGATGTATCTCTTGCTAAGTACATCGCCAA